>DATGZZ010000494.1:0-4617 GCA_035296945.1 Reyranella sp. | reverse complement strand
CGGCGATGTTGCTGAACGGCTCGGGCGAGGTGTTGATCAGCGCCCGCGTGCCGGTCTTGGCGACGTGCGTGCCGGCGGCCAGCGTGCCGCCCAGCAGGCCGGCGATCACGGCGACCTCCGGACTGAGGCCGCCGGCCGCGCCGTAGGCCAGCAGGGCGCCGGCCGGGACGCGCACGAAGGTCTGCAGCATGTCGTTGATGCTGTCGATGTAGGGGATCTTGTCGGCGAAGAAGTTGAGCGCGAACAGGACCGCCGCCGCGCCTATCACCCAGGGCGACGCCAGCACCTGCAGGTCGTGCGGCAGCGCCACCAGCCCGAGCCGCTGGGCCGCCCCCAGCACCAGGACGGCGGCGTAGGTGTTGAGCCCGCTTGCCCAGCCGGCGCCCAGGGCGACGGCGATGGCGGCGATGACGTCGGTGCTCACGGCAGCATCACAGCGCGCGCCGCGCCTTGAACGCGGTGGCAAGCGTGCCGTCGTCCAGCCAGTCGAGCTCGCCGCCCACCGGCACGCCGTGGGCGAGGCGGGTGAGGGGCACATCGAGATCGCCCAGGCGCTCGGCGAGATAGTGGGCGGTGGTCTGGCCGTCGACCGTGGCGTTGGTGGCGACGATCACCTCGCGGATCCCGCCCGCGCCGGCGCGCTTCACCAGGCCCGCGATGTTGAGTTCGTCGGGGCCGATGCCGTCGAGTGCCGACAGCGAGCCGCCCAGCACATGATAGAGGCCGCGGAAGATCTTGCCGCGCTCCATGGCCCACAGGTCGCCGACGTCCTCGACGACGCAGATCAGGCCCTGGTCGCGGTTGGGGTCGGCGCAGATCGAGCAGGGGTCGATCGTGTCGAGGTTGCCGCAGGTCGAGCAGCTGCGGATCGCGCGTGCGGCGTCGCCGAGCGCCGTGCCGAGCGGCTGCATCAGCGTCTCGCGCTTCTTCAGGAGGTGCAGCGCCACGCGCCGCGCCGAACGCGGACCGAGCCCGGGCAGGCGGCCCAGGAGCTGGATGAGGCGTTCTATTTCAGGACCGTTCATGTTCGGACCGCGGGCGTCCCGCCCGCCTCATGATCATGAGCGGGCGGGACGCCCGCGGTCCGAATAAGAGCTGCTCGATTCATCTAAAGCTTGAAGCCCGGCGGCAGCGGCAGCCCGCCGGTGATGCTGCGCATCTGCTCCTGCACGGTCTGCTCGACCTTGGTGCGCGCGTCGTTGGCGGCGGCGACGATCAGGTCCTCGACCACGCCCTTGTCGGCGGGCACGAACAGCGAGGCGTCGATCTCGACCTTGCGCGTCTCGTTCTTGCCGTTGACCGTGACCTTGACCAGGCCGGCGCCCGAGGAGCCCACGATCTCCAGGCGCTCCAGCGTCGCCTGCAGCTCCTGCATCTTCTGCTGCATGGCCTGGGCCTGCTGCATCAGGCCGCCGAGATCTTTCAGCTTGTCGAACATCAGTACTCGCTTTCCGGAATGTCGTCGTCGGCGGGATACTCCTCGCCGGCCGGTGGTTCCTCGCCGGCCTCGACCAGGCCCGCCACCAGCGAGGTCTGCTCGCCCTTGCGCCGCACGGCGTCCAGCTTGGCGCCGGGGAAGGTCTTCAGGATGGCCTGGACCAGCGGATTGTTCTCGGCTTGGCTGCGCAGCTCGTCGCCCTTGGCCGCCTTCTGCTCGTTGAGCGTGGGCTTGCCCGCGGCCGACGACACCGTCGCGATCCAGCGCCTGCCTGTCCATTGGGTTAGAAGCTCGCCGAGGCGCGGCGCCAGGTCGGGCGGCGCCTTGGGCTGGGTCCGGAGCTCGATCAGGCCCGGCTCGCAGCGCACTTCGTGCACATGGTGCATCAGGTGGTGCACCAGCCGCGCCTCGCGGCGGGCTTCGAACAGGGCGACGATCTCGGTGAAGCTTTTGGGATTGGGCGTTGCCGCCGCCGGCTGGCTCGCCGTGGCGACGGCCGGCTGGGTCGCGAGACGGGCTGCCGCGCCGCCGCCCCCGCCGCCACGCGGCGCGGGCGCCGACACAGCTGCGGCGGGAGCCGGCGCCGCGCCGTTCTGCAGCGCCTTGATGGCGTCGGAGGGCGAGGGCAGGTCGGCGGCGTAGCACAGCCGGATCAGGGCCATCTCCGCCGCGCGCAGCGGCGAGGGCGCCGACAGCGTCTCCTGCAGGCCCTTCATCAGGAGCGTCCAGGCCCGCGTCAGCGACGCCATCGAGAGCTTGGCCGCCATCGCCTGGCCCTGGGCGCGTTCGCTGTCGGCCGAGGCGGCGGCTGCATCGGGCGCCACCTTGAGCCGCGTCACCCAGTGGGTGAGCTCGAGCAGGTCCTGCAGGATGACGACCGGATCGGCGCCCGAATCGTGCATCTCGGCCAAGGCCGCCACGACCGACGGCGCATCGCCGCGCATGGTCTTCTCGAACAGCTCCAGTACCCGGCTGCGGTCGGCAAGGCCCAGCATGTCGCGCACTTGCGCCGCATCGACCACGCCGCCGCCATGGGCGATCGCCTGGTCGAGCATGGAGAGGCCGTCACGCACCGAGCCGTCGGCGGCGCGCGCCAGGAGTGTCAACGCCTCGGGCGAGATCTCGACCTTCTCGGTGCCGGCGATCTTGCTGAAATGGTCGATCAACACCTGCTGCGGCACGCGCTTGAGGTCGAAGCGCTGGCAGCGACTGAGCACCGTCACCGGCACCTTGCGGATCTCGGTCGTGGCGAACAGGAACTTTACATGCGGCGGCGGCTCTTCCAGCGTCTTGAGCAAGGCGTTGAACGCCTTCTCCGACAGCATGTGCACTTCGTCGATGATGTAGACCTTGTAGCGCGCCGACACCGGGCGGTAGCGCACGCCCTCGATCAGCTCGCGCACGTCGTCGATGCCGGTGCGCGAGGCCGCATCCATCTCGATCACGTCGACATGGCGGTCCTCGGTGATCGCCTTGCAATTGTCGCAGACACCGCAGGGATCGACGGTGGCACCACCCTTGCCGTCCTTGCCGATGCAGTTCAGCGCGCGGGCGATGATGCGGGCGGTCGTGGTCTTGCCGACGCCGCGCACGCCCGTGAGCATGAAGGCATGGGCGATACGGCCCGTGGCGATGGCGTTGCGCAGGGTGCGCACCATTGCCTCCTGGCCGACCAGGGTGGTGAAATCGACAGGACGGTATTTGCGGGCGAGGACCCGATAGGGAAGCGTATCCTTGGCTTCCGGCATGGCGAGCGTCCTACCCGAAAGGCGCCGTGGCCCCATGAGGCCCGGCGGTCATCGCGCCCGGCCGCCTGCGCCGGCGCGGCGCGCGCCAGGCGACAGGTGAGAGACCGGCATGACCCGAAGCGAATTCGTTACGGCTGCTTCCTTCCGGATCTGACCGGGTTGGCGACTGCTCCGCCCACACCGGCCCCTCGAGGCGGTTATATCAGGAGTCGGGCCACGGTAAGCAAGAGCCGAACGTGGCCCTTTGTGGACGTTTGCGCACGTTCGCCAACGCCTTGATTCTTCGGGCTGAATTCCCGCCGCGTCGCTACTTGGTGAGGATCAGCTTGCCCGACGCGGTGAGCCGCAGGCGGTAGGTGTCGCTGCCGTGCCGGATGCGCAGCTCACGCTGGCCGGCCAGCAGGGCCGTGCTGTCGGCCACGGGAAAGTCGACGACGGGGCTGTCTGCGCGCGTCTGGCCGGAGGAATGGGCGGTTGCCTGTGTTCGAAGGTCCATCGTTCGCTCCTCTGAAATATGCTATTGATAATTATTCGCATATCAGTGGATGTCAACGCCGGTTCGGTTCCGGGTCCTAGCGATCTCTGGCGGGACGCTTCAGGCCGAGATGATCGCGCAGCGTGGTGCCGGTGTAGTCGGCGCGGAACAGGCCGCGCTCCTGCAGACGCGGCACGACCTCGGCGACGAAGGCATCGAACTGCCCGGGAAAGAACGGCGGCATGACGTTGAAGCCGTCGGCGGCGCCGGCGCGGAACCAAGCCTCCAGCACGTCGGCGATTTCGGCGCCGGTGCCGATCAGCAGCAGATGGCCGCGCGCCGCCGCCACGCGGTGGTAGAGCTGGCGCAGCGTGAGCTTGTCGCGCCGCGCCATCTCGATCAGCAGGGCAGCACGGCTCTTGAGATGCTCGGTTTCGGGCACCACGGGCACCGGTCCGTCGAGCGGATGGACCGACATGTCGGCCCCCAGCCGCTCCGACAGCACGGTGAAGGCCTGCGCCGTGTCGATGTTGCGGTTGAGCTCAGCGAAGATCTCCTGCGCCTCGCCTGCCGTCCGGCCGATCACGGGGAAGACGCCCGGCATGACCAGAACCCCGTCAGTCGGGCGGCCGAACCCGGCAACTTGCGCCTTTACAGCGCGATAGAAGGCCCGCGCCTCGGCGAGGTCGTTCTGCGCGGTGAACACGACGTCGGCAATGCGCGACGCCAGCGCTTGCCCTGGGCCCGAGGAGCCGGCCTGGATCAACACCGGATGACCCTGCGGCGAGCGCGGAACGTTCAAGGCGCCTTCGACGGTGAAGTATTTCCCATGGAACGACGGCACGCGCAGGCTGCCCGGCCGCACGAAGAGGCCCGCCTTCTTGTCGGCGACGAAGGCGTCATCGGCCCAGCTGTCCCACAGGGTGCGGCAGGCCTCGACGAACTCCTCGGCCATG
>DATGZZ010000493.1:0-6999 GCA_035296945.1 Reyranella sp. | reverse complement strand
CGCCGCGCGGTGCAGATCTTGCCGAGGCAGATCACGCTTCGGATGGTGTGGCGGCCGAGCGCGGCGTCGATCAGCGGCAGCGAGAACAGCACGTTCTCGCCGGTGTTGCTGGCGCGATGCTCTTCCAGGATCAGGTCGGCCGGCACGCCGCCCGACACCATGCCGTCCCTGATGATGGAACACTCGGTGCGCGGGTTGCCTTGCGTTGGCCCGCCGCTCACGATGGCGTGGCGGAAGAGGCCGCGTTGCCACAGCTCGACCGCCTTCTCGGCGATCTGCCTGTCGCCGCGACGCTGGCCGAACACGAACAGCAGGTCGGCCGGTTTCAGCGGCGTCGATATCAGGTGCTCGGCGGTGATGCGGGCGATGTCTTCGTCGGTCATGTCTTCCGGACCGCGCGCGTCCTCGCGCGCCTCATGATCATGAGCGCGCGGGGAAGGTCGCGTCAGACGCGACCCAGCGCGCGGTCCGGAAGAGCATGAGGAGTTCCCGGCGAAGAGCGATCAATTCAAGAACTCGGCGATCACCAAGTGGTTTTCCTTCACCGGCCAGGTGCGGGCCGGGATGGTCTCGTTGTTGAACACCGCCAGCACGGTGCGCGGGCCGGGCTCGAAGGCGAGCTTGCCGGTCGAGACGCCGGGCACGCCGTCGTTGATGCCGGGCGGCACCTTGCCGTCGAGGCTGAACTTGTCGCGGCCGACGCCGAAATAGCCTCTGGGCCGGGTCATGGTGACGACCGCCGCCGCGGTCTCGTCGCCCTTGGCGAAGACGGCGGGCCTGAGATGCACCACGTCGCTCGAGCGCAGGAACGGCGAGCGGTAGGTGTGGGTGATGGGCTGCGCCGCCATGCGCAGCACGAACTCGTAGTAGGCGTCGGACTTGCCGATGAAGGGCCCCCACACGCCGTCCTCGCCCGTCACCTTGCGATGCGCCGGGGTTGTGGTCTTGCGCTCGCCGGTCTTGCCGTCGACCTCGAAGATCTCGACCTCGGCGTCGGCGACGGCGAGGTTGGTGTAGACGCCGCCGTCGGCGACCCCGGTGACCTTGCCGTTCAAGACCGGCAACGGCTCCTGGGTGATGAACAGGTTGCCCGCGGGCTTGCCGGTGATGAACTCGAACATGGCGCCGAAGGCGAGCTTGTTGAACGCCACCTCGCGATGGTCGAGGCCGTCGAGGATGACGTTCCTGGCGCCGCGCAGCTCGGAGGAATCGTAGCCCACGCCGGTGGGCTTGCCCGCCGCGCCGATGAAGCGGCCGTCGGGCTGAGAGAACTTGTCGTTGGTGTCGGAGCGGATCGCCATCATGGCGACGCCGGGGATGAGATCATCCGCGCCGGCGTTGAGCTCCTTCAGGAAGGTGTAGGCGCCGTTGAACTCGCTGCCGACCAGCAGGCTGTCGGAATTGACCACGCCCTTGTTGGGCGTGCCGCACAGCACGGCGTGACTGACGAACTGAGCACCGCCACCGTCCTTCAGGAACGACCGGATGGCGTTGCCGCCGCGCGAGGAGCCGACCAGCGCCACCTTGCGTCGGCCTGCAGCCTTCAGCGCCTGCTGAACGTACGCCGCCAGTTCCTTCATTTGCTCCTCGGTCGAGGAACGGAAAAGCTCGGGCTTGGCATCTTCGCGCCGCGCATTGGGATAGGCGAAGTCGATGGCGAAGAGCTGGTTGCGCTTGTAGCCGTTGGCCTCGAAGCGCCAGATGTTGTTGATCCAGAGCGCGCTCGAATCGCCGTTGCCGTGCACGAACACCACGATCGGCGGCCCGCTATCGGCGGGTTGCTGCTGGCGGCGTGGCGGCGCCGGCTGCTGCTGGGCAAGCGCCAGCGCCGGCGCGAGCGCGGCGGTTCCGCCGAGCAGGGCGCGCCTGGTGACCTTGGCTTTGTCTCCCCCAGACATCTGGCTCCTACATTGGCAAAAGCCGGCGGCCGACGCTACGCTCGCTTCATGACGATTTGTTACGTCGACAGCCCGGTCGGCCGCCTCGCCATCGAGGCGGATCACGACGCCGTGACCGGCGTGCGCTGGGCCTCGTCCGGGGAGCGGACGCAGGACAAGGCCAGAAGCCCGGTGCTGGCGGAGGCGGCGCGCCAGCTCGACCGCTACTTTGCTAAAAAGCTCGAGCGCTTCGACCTGCCGCTGGCGCAGCGCGGCACCGACTTCCAGAAGCGGGTGTGGGCTGCGATGCGCGACATCCCCTACGGCCAGACCGCGACCTATGGCGGCATGGCGATGGCGCTCGGCTCGGGCCCGCGGCCGGTCGGCATGGCCTGCGCGCGCAATCCCATCCCCATCATCGTGCCCTGCCACCGCGTGCTGGGCAGCGGCGGCAAGGAAGGCGGCTTCTCCGGCGGCAAGGGCCTGCCGACCAAGCGGCAACTGTTGGCGCTCGAGGGCGTCGTACTTTTTTAGTGCGACGACATCGTCCTCCTCATGCCTCCTCTCCCCCGCTAGGGGGAGAGGCTGGGTGAGGGGGTTGCGCACGATCTTCGATACCCCTCACCTAACCTCTCCCCCTAGCGGGGGAGAGGAATATGAAATACGGAGAGCCCATGCGCGTGCTGATCATCCGGCCCGAACGCGAGGCGACGGCGCTGGCCACGGCGCTCGCCGAGCGCGGCCACACGCCGGTGATTGCGCCCTTGTTCCGGCTCGAATTCCTGCATCCGCCGGCGGAGTTCTCCGCAGCACTAGCCGCCTGCCAGGCGGTTCTGCTGACCAGCGCCAACGGCGCGCGCGCCTTTGCCGAAGCGAGCGCCCAGCGCGGCCGGCCGATCCTGGCCGTCGGCGACACCACGGCCAGCACAGCCGAGGGGCTGGGCTTCAGTGACGTCGTATCGGCATCCGGCGACTTCTCCGCCTTGGCCGACCTCGTCCGCCAGCGCCTCGATCCCAAAGATGGCCCGCTGGTCCACGTCGCGGGACGCGACGTGGCCTTCGACTTCGCCGATGTCCTGGAGCCGGCGGGCTTCGAGGTGAAACGGTTCACCCTGTACGACGCCCGCGAAGAGACCGCGTTGCCCGAATCGGCGCGCGCGGCGCTGGAGGCGCGCGCGCTCGATGCCATCACGTTCTTCTCGCCGCGCGCGGCTTCGGTGTTCGCCTCGATGGTCGAGGATGCGGGGCTCGCGGCCAACCTGCGAGACGTCATCGCCATCGCCATCAGTCCCGCCGCCCTCGCACCGGCGGCCGGCCTGCCGTTCAAGGCGGCTGTCGCCGCCGCGCGACCCACTCGCCAGGCCGTGCTCGACGAGATCGACCGACTGGCCGAAGCCCCTGTACAAGGACGGGCGACCATGAGCGATGCAAGCGAACCCCTCTCGCCGCCCCCCGAACGGCCGCCGGGCCAGCCGGTGCCCGATCGGCCGGTGATCGTGCGGCGCGGCCTGGGCGTGGTTGGCACCTTCGTCGTCGGCGTCCTGGCCGCGGTGATCGTGCTGGCCGGTGCGCTGATCTCGCTGCCCTTCTGGCCGCAACAGGGACGCGACCTGTGGCGCGGCCACGCCGCGGCGATCCCGCCATCGCCCGGCATCGACCTGCAGGCGGTGCGCGCCGACGCCACCAGTGTCGCCGCCGCTACCGTCGATACCGCACGCCGCGAACTCACGGCGCGGCTGGACGATCTCGAGAAGCGCCTGCGCGCGGTCTCGGCGACGACGGCCGAGCGGCCGTCGGCGGGCCCCGCCGGTCCCGATCCCGCCATCGCCGACTTGAAGAGCCGCGTCGAAGCGCTGGAGCAGCGTCCTGCCGCCAGCGGCGCGGCGCCGTCGCCCACTCCGGCCCCATCACCTGCGGCTGGCAACGTCGAGGCCGAAAAAGAGATCGCCATCCTGACGCGCGAGATCGCGGCACTGCGCGCCACGCTGGGGGCACTCGATCAGGCCGTCGCCACTCAGCGCGACCAGGCCAAGGCCCTGAGCGATGCCGTCGGCGCCAGAAACATCGGCGAGCAGAAGGCGCTCGTGTTGGCGCGCGCCTCGGCGGTGATCGGCGTGGCGGCACGGCTTGCCGGCTCGATCGACGCCGGCGTGCCGTTCGCGGCCGACCTCAATCTTCTTGTCCCGCTGGTCCAGGGCGACGCCAAGCTCACCGAGGTCATCGCCGCGCTGCAGCCCCATGCGCAGACCGGTGTGGCCTCGCGCATCGCGCTCGAAGCGGCCTTCCCGGCGGTCGCCAAGGCCGCGATGGCCGAGGACCTGGCCGACGATTCCTATGGCGAGCGGCTTTTGGGCAAGCTGCGCGGCCTGGTCTCGCTGCGCCGCGTCGGTGACGTGCCGGGCGACGGCACCGAGGCCAAGCTCGCGCGCGCCGAACAGGCGCTGCATGCCGGCGACGTCGGCAAGGCGGCGGAGCTGGTGAAGTCGCTGCCGGCCTCGACCAACAAGGCGACGGCGGCGTGGCTCGCCAAGGCCGAGGCCCATCTCGCCGCCAAGCGCAGCCTCGATCAGCTCGCCGCCTATGCCGTCAACCTTTTGGGCACGGCGCGCTGATCCCATGACCACGCTGCGCGTCATCATCTGGTTCGCTATCGCCGCCGTGGCGATGCTCTTGGCCGTGTGGCTGGCCGAGCGGCCGGGCACGGTCACCGCCGAATGGCAGGGCTGGCGGCTCGACAGCAGCGTCGGCGTGCTGCTGGTCGCGCTCGTGGTGGTGATCGGGCTCTGCATCGGCGGCTGGCTGCTCTATCGCTGGATCGTCGGCGCGCCGTTCGCCCTGCTCGAAGGCTGGGGCGAGAGCCGCAAGAAGCGCGGCTATCGCGAACTCACTCAAGGGCTGGCCGCCGTCGCGGCCGGCGACGCCGCCGAGGCGCAGAAGCACGCCCGCAAGGCTGAACAGCTTCTGGCCGAGCCGCCGATCACGCTCTTGCTGTCGGCGCAGGCCGCCCAGCTCGCCGGCGACCGCGACGGCGCCAACCGCGCCTTCACCGCCATGCTGGAGGACGAGCACACGGCCTTCCTCGGTCTGCGTGGCCTGATCGGCCAGGCGCTGCGCGACGGCGATCAATCCAAGGCGCTGGCCTATGCCGAGCGCGCCTTCAAGCTGAAGCCGCAGACGCCGTGGGTGGTCCATTCGCTGTTCGACATGCAGGCCCAGGTCGGCCAGTGGAAGGCGGCGCAGGAGACGCTCGAGACCGGGCAACGGCGCAAGGTCGTGACCGCCGACAAGGGCCGCACGCTGAAGGCGATGCTGCTGGTCGAGCGCAGCCGTGGCGCCGAACGTGACGGCAATGCCGCCGATGCCCTGGCGTTGGCGCGCGAGGCCTTCGCGCTCGCACCCGAGCGCATCGCCGTCGCCCAGCACTTCGCCGGCCTGCAGATCAAGGCGGGCGACGCAAAGCGCGCGCAGAAGACGCTGGAGCGCAGCTGGGCGCTGGCGCCGCATCCCGATCTCGCCATGCTCTATCTCGAAGCGTCGGGCGAGAGCGATCCGCTGAAGCGCATCGGCGTCATCCGCCGGCTCGTGTCACACAACGAGAACGACATCGAGAGCCATCTGGCGCTGGCCCAGGCCTCGCTCGAGGCGGCGCTGTGGGGCGAGGCGCGGCGGCATCTCGAGATCGCCGGCGGCACCAGCCCGTCGGTGCGCGTCTGCCGCCTGATGGCCGAGGTCGAGGAGCGTTCGGGCGCCGAGCAGACCAAGGTGCACGATTGGCTGGCCCGCGCCACCGATGCGCCGTCCGACCGCGCCTGGCGCTGCACCGCCTGTGCGGCCCAGCACGAGGCCTGGCGATCGGTGTGCGAGAGCTGCGGCGCCTTCGGCACCCTGCAATGGCGCGCGCCGGGGACGTTCGGCCATGTGCTGCCGCCCGAGACGCGGGCGGAGCTGGAGTTCGCCAACAACGACAAGAAATAGAACGACAAGAAATAAAACGGGAAGGGAAAAGGATGTTCGAGACGACGCTGGCAGGAAGCCTGCCGAAACCCTCGTGGCTCGCCACGCCGAACGTCTTGTGGGCGCCGTGGACGCTGACCGGCGCGCCGCTGCTCGAGGCCAAGGACGACGCCACGGCGCTCGCCATCCGCCGCCAGGAAGAAGCCGGCATCGACATCGTGAGCGACGGCGAGCAGGCGCGGCAGCATTTCGTGCACGGCTTCCTGGCCGAAGTCGACGGCGTCGACTTCGACAAGAAGGTGCGCATGGGCATCCGCAACAATCGCTACGACGCCGATTGCCCGACCGTCACCTCGGCGCTCAGGCGCCGCAAGTTCGTGCACGAGCGCGAGGCGCGCGTCGCCCGCGCCGCGACCAGCCGCAAGCTCAAATTCACCCTGCCCGGGCCGATGACCCTCATAGACACCCTGGCCGACGGCTTTTACGGCGACCGGGTGAAGATGGCGTTCGCCTTCGCCGAACTCCTGAACCAGGAGGCCAAGGACCTCGAGAAGGCCGGCGTCGACGTGGTGCAGTTCGACGAGCCCGCCTTCAACGTCTACCTCAACGAAACTGTCGACTGGGGCGTGCCGGCGCTGGAGAAGGCGGCCGAGGGACTGAAGTGCACGACGGCGGTGCACATCTGCTACGGCTACGGCATCGAGGCCAACATCAAGTGGAAGGAGACCTTGGGCGAGAGCTGGCGGCAGTACGAGAAGACCTTCCCCGCCCTCGACCGCAGCAAGATCCAGCAGGTCTCGCTGGAATGCCGTGAGAGCCACGTGCCGCCCGAGCTCATGAAGTTGCTGCCCAACAAGACCGTGCTGGTGGGCGCCATCGACGTCGCCTCGGACAAGATCGAGACGCCCGAGGAAGTTGCGGCGACACTGAAGCTCGCCACCCGGTTCGTCGATCCCGAGCGCATCCAGGCCTGCACCAACTGCGGCATGGCGCCGATGACCCTGACGACGGCCTACGGCAAGCTCAGGGCGCTGGCCGAGGGCGCGGCGCTGGCGAGGAAGACGCTTTAACTCATTGCTGGGAGCGCGCCACTCCGTGGCGCGCTCCCAGCAATGAGTTCGTTGCCGCTGAACGAACCAATTGAAACATCACGGCGATAGCGCCCCGT
>DATGZZ010000492.1:0-4492 GCA_035296945.1 Reyranella sp. | reverse complement strand
CGCATCGCCCGCACCGGTGTGGCCTTCTGGGCCGTCCCCGAGCCGCTCGCGCTCTATCATATGCGACAAGGCTCGCTGTCGACCGATGTCCGCGCCATGCTGGCCGACGGCACGGGCGTCATCGACCGGGCGTTCGGCGTCGACCCGCGCGTCGTGCATCCCTCCCCGCGTCACGTCGCCGGCGCCGACCCGACGGCAGGGTCGAAAGAGATGGCGCAAGGCGTGAATGCGCTGTGGTGCGCGGCGGTCGATGTCGGCCAAGGCGGCAACGGCATTGCCCTGTTGAGGGCCCTGCCCGACCGGCGCGGCGATCTTGCCGAGCTCTGCCGGCAGACCATCGTCGAGGGCCTGGTGTTCGGCGCACAGCGCCTGCCCGACGAGTTGCCGCACGACGATCCTGCCTTCGTCGAGCGCGTCCGCGTCCTGTTGGCTGGCGTCGAGCGTGCGGCCTGTCGGCCCGGCCTGGCGCGGCATCTGCAGTTTGCCCTCGAGCCCGAGATCTTCAGTCCGCAACGCCTGACCGACCGGCTGGTCGTGGACGGCACGTTGCTGGTCCGGCAGGACATCGCCCACCTCGCGCCGATCGCCGTCGACGCCGGCATCGACCGGGTGCAGGTGGAGTTCCGCAGCGCTGCCAGGATCGTCGGACATATCGGAGCGCCTGCCGTGGGTGGCTTCTCGGCCGGTGACGTGATGCGCCTGGCGCTCGATTCGGTGAGCCTTGGCGAATTGCTGAAGTCCGGCGGGCTCGTGCAACGGCCGGTCTTCTGGATGCACGCAACGGCGAGTGCCGCTCGCCTGGGCGTCGCGGTGGTGGTGGCCAAGCTGCGTCGCCGCGCGGTCGCGATGCGCAGCCTGCGCGCGCTTGCCAAAGCTGCCCTCAGCGAGGCGGCGCTGGCGGTGACCGGCGGCGCCGGGTCGGGCGAGCGCGCCATCGCCGCGCTGATCGCCGAGGGGCGGACGATGGCTGAGCGAACCGTCGCGACGGCCCCGGCGAGGCCCGCCGAGCCGACGGCGGCCATCGCTGGCGACCGCCGCGCCTACTGGGAAGGGATCTATCGCACGGAGGATCCGTGGGCTTACGGCTCGCCCTACGAGCAGGTGAAGTATCGCCGCACGCTTAGTCTGTTGCCCGACAAGCCGATCGGCAAGGCATTGGAGCTCGCCTGTTCGGAGGGCAGGTTCACCGAGCTGCTGGCGCCGCGTGTCGGCCATCTCATCGCCGCCGACATTTCCGAGACCGCTTTGCAGCGCGCCCGGCTGCGCTGCCGTGCCCATGGCAACGTCGACTGGCGCCGCCTCGACCTCTTCGACGACGCCTTGCCCAATGGCCTCGACCTGATCGTGTGCTCGGAAGTTCTGTACGACCTCGCCGACCGCGATGCGCTTGCCCGCGTCGCCCAGCGGCTCGCGGCAGCCCTGGTGCCGGGCGGCCACCTCCTGTCGGCGCACGCCTTCGTCCTGAAGGACGAGCCTTGCCACACCGGCTACGACTGGGACGCAGCCTTCGGCGCCAAGGTGATCGCCGAGACCTTGTCGGCCACGCCTGGCCTGGCACTCGAGCGCTCATTGCAGAACGAGCTCTACCGCGTCGAGCTGTTCCGCCGCCTCGACGCCCAGGAGCAGGCTGCCGCGCCGCGCATCGAGCAGACCGAGCTCGGCCCGCCGCCCGAGCCCGACTTCGCGCGCCATGTCGTGTGGGGCGGCGCCGCGGCCCAGCGGGCAGAGGTCCAGGCGCGCGAACGGACCGATCGCCTGCCCATCCTGCTCTATCATCGCATTGCCGAGGATGGCCCCGCCGACCTGGCGCGCTATCGCCAGGTGCCGGCGGCCTTCGCCGAGCAGATGCGCTGGCTGCGTCGCAACGGCTATCACGCCGTGACCTCGGACGACGTCGCCCACCATCTCCGCTCCGGCCGGCCGTTTGCCGGACGGCCGGTGTTGATCAGCTTCGACGATGCCTACTGCGATTTCCACGCTGCCGCCTGGCCGATCCTGCGCGCCCACGACTTCACCGCCGAGATCTTTGTCGTCACCGACAAGGTCGGCGGGGATGCCGACTGGGATGTCGCCTATGGCCCGCCGGCGCCGCTGATGGGCTGGCCGCAGATCCAGGCGCTGGCGGCGGCCGGCGTGCGCTTCGGCAGCCACATGGCGAGCCATAGCCACATGGCCGAGCTATCGAGCCGCGAGATCGTGCTCGAGGCGGCACGGTCGCGCGCCGCGCTGGAACTGGCGCTCGGCAAGCCCTGCCGGTCGATCGCCGCACCGTTCGGAGAAGGCGACGAGCGCTTCGTGCGCGTGGCACGCCAGTGCGGCTACGAGAGCGGCTTCACGACCGATCCCGGCCATGCCGCGCTCGGCCAGGACCCGCTGCGCCTGCCGCGCATCGAGGTGGTGGGCGGCTGGTCTCTCGATGCTTTCATCGAGGCCGTGCAAGGAGTTTGATCGCGTCGTGCGAGCGGCGAGATGGCCCACCCCCGCTCGGCCCGCATCGTGCTACACGGTGGCGGAGAGCGGGGGGAATACGCGTCATGACTGCCAAACCGGCATCGGGCCGGCCGGATTTCGAGCGCATTGCGCTTTTGTTGCAGGGCGGCGGCGCGCTCGGCTCCTATCAGGCCGGCGTCTACCAGGCGATGGCCGAGGCCGGCCTGCATCCCGATTGCGTCGCCGGCATCTCGATCGGCGCCATCAACTCGGCGATCATCGCCGGCAACCCGCCCGCCAAGCGCGTCGACAAGCTGCGCCGGTTCTGGGAGACCGTCAGCAGCCCGCCGCTCGGCATCCCGGACATCGGCGCGCTGCAGCTCAGCAACGATTTCCAGCACCAGATGATCAACCAATGGCGGGCGTTCGGCGTCCTGCTGTGGGGTGCGCCAAGCTTCTTCCAGCCGCGCATCCCGCCGCCCGTCTTCACGCCGGCAGCGGCGCCCGACCGGCTCGGCTTCTACGACACCAAGCCGCTCAAGGGCCTGCTCGAGAGCCTGGTCGATTTCGACCGCATCAATGCCCAGGAGACGCGCTTCGGCGTCGGCGCGGTCAACATCAAGACCGGCAACTTCATCTACTTCGAGAACCAGACCCACAAGATCGCCGCCGAGCACATCATGGCGAGCGGCGCGCTACCGCCCGGCTTCCCCGCCATCGAGGTCGACGGCGACTACTACTGGGACGGCGGCATTGTCTCCAACACGCCCTTGCAATGGGTGCTCGACAGCCGGCCGCGCCAGGACACGCTCGCCTTCCAGGTCGATCTGTGGAGCGCGCGCGGCGAGCTGCCGCGCGACATGATCGAGGTCGATGTCCGCCAGAAGGACATCCGCTATTCCAGCCGTACGCGCAAAGGCACCGACGAGTTCCGCCGCATGCAGTCGATGCGTCGCGCCGCCGCCAAGCTGCTCGACGGCATGCATCCCGAGCTGCGCCAGACGCCGGAGGCCGAGCTGCTGGCGCAGGAGGCCGACAGCAAGGTCTACAACATCGTCCACCTGATCTATCACGCCCGGCGCTACGAGGGCTCGTCGAAGGACTACGAGTTCTCGCGCCGCACCATGGAAGAGCACTGGCAGAGCGGCTACAGCGACATGGAGCGCACGCTGCGTCATCCGGAAGTCTTGGCCCGGCCGCAAAGTGCCGATGGCGTGTTCACCTTCGATCTCAAGACACAAGGTCGACAGTAAGAGCCCGAGAGCAGGAGCAGAAACAGATGAAGCTGGCCGACGTCCGCAAGAACGCCTTTGCGATGCCGCTCAACAACCCCGCCTATCCGCGCGGGCCGTACCGTTTCTACAATCGCGAATTCGTCGTCATCAGCTATCGCACGGACCCCGAGATCCTGCGCGCCGTCGTGCCCGAGCCGCTCGAGGTGGTGGGCGACATGGTGAACTACGAGTTCATCCGCATGCCCGATTCGACCGGCTTCGGCGACTACACCGAGACCGGCCAGGTGATCCCGGTGCGCTTCACCGACGCCACGGGCGAGGTCCAGGAAGGTGGCTACGTGCACGCCATGTATCTCGACGACAACTCGCCGATCGCCGGCGGCCGCGAGATCTGGGGTTTCCCCAAGAAGCTCGCCACGCCCAAGATCGCCCATGAGAACGAGACGCTGGTCTGCACCCTGCACTACGGCAGCGTGCTCTGCGTCAGCGCCACCATGGGCTACAAGCATCGCGAGATCGATCCCGCGCCGCTGCTCAAGAGCCTGGCCAAGCCCAACTTCATGATCAAGATCATCCCGCACGTCGACTGCACGCCGCGGGTCTGCGAGCTGGTGCGCTACTATGTCGAGGACGTGACCTTGAAGGGCGCGTGGGCCGGGCCGGCGGCACTGCAGCTCTTCGATCACGCCCTGTGCGACGTCAACCGGCTGCCGGTGCGCCAGATCGTGTCGGCCAGCCACTTCGTCACCGACCTGACGCTGGGTCTTGGTGAAGTCGTGTTCGACTACCTCGCCTGATCAACTTGCCTCCCCATGCTTGCATGGGGA
>DATGZZ010000491.1:0-2398 GCA_035296945.1 Reyranella sp. | reverse complement strand
GATCATGGCGCCCATTGCCGTCGTGGCGTTGGCCTTGCCCGAGACGGCGGCGATCAGCACCAGGGCCGCGAACAGCACCAGGTTCTCGATCATGTTGAGATGGGCGCGCTTGGCCCGGCCGGCCCAGCCGATGTACGTGGGCACGTCCTCGCGGTTGCCCGCGAGCTTCGGCAGGCCGACCTGCTGGTTGGCGCCAGTGGCGGCGATCAGCACCTGCACGAAGCACAGGATCGTCGAGAACAGAAGGTACTTCAGGTCGGGTGACATAGGCATTTCTCCCCCTTGTCTACTTGGTCCCGAACAGGCGGTCGCCCGCATCGCCCAGGCCGGGGACAATATACCCGTGATCGTTGAGCTTGGCATCGATTGCCGCCGCGAACACCGGCACGTCGGGGTGGACTTCGGCGAAGGCGCGCGCGCCCTGCTCGGAGCCCAGCACGCAGATGAACTTTATGCGCTTGGCACCCGATTCCTTCAGGCGGTCGACAGCGGCGATGGCGGAGTGCGCGGTCGCCAGCATGGGATCGCAGACGATGACGTCGCGGTCGGAGATGTCCTGCGGGATCTTGAAGTAGTACTCGACCGCCTGCAGCGTCTTGGGATCGCGGTAGAGCCCGACATGGCCGACGCGCGCCAGCGGCACGAGATCGATGATGCCCTCGGCGAGCCCCAGGCCCGCGCGCAGGATCGGCACGACCACCAGCTTCTTGCCCTCGAGCAGCGGCGCCTTCATCGCCTCGATGGGTGTGGTGATGTCACGCTCGACCAGCGGCAGGTCGCGCGTGGCGTCATAGCCCAGCAGCAGGCCGATCTCGCGCAGCAGGCGGCGGAAGTTGGTGCTCGACGTCTCCTGGTCGCGCATCTTGGTGAGCTTGTGCTGTATCAGCGGGTGGCTGACGACGTGGATCGAATGCGGCAACGACATCTCGGTATCTCCCCAAAAAACCTGTCATCCCGAGCGCAGCGAGGGACCTTTGCTCATGGCCTCAAAGGTCCCTCGCTACGCTCGGGATGACAATGGACGCTTAAAACACAGTGCCGTCACTCACGACGGCGATCGGCGGGCCGCCGCCGGGACGGCGTTCCGCCGCAAGCACACGGCCGGCGAACCAGGTGCCGGCCTCCAGCACCTTCACCAGCGGCAGGCGCTCTGCATCGAAGCCGAGATGGGCGCGCATGTGTTGAGCGATACGATCGAGCAGCGCCACTGTCAGCGCCCGCCATTCGACGATCGGCTCGTCGCCCGCGGCGAACGCCTTCTCCAGCAGCACCTTCTGCTTGGGCCTGAGCGCCCCGGCATCGACCAGCAGGCCGCCGTTGCGATACTCCGGCAGGCCGGTGAGCTCGTCGAGGGCTGTGACCTTGAGCCCCGCGCCTTCCAGCGGCTCGACCAGGGAATAGGACAGCCACTGCGACAGCTTGTGGAACGGCACCCAGCCGATGGCCGCGTGCTGCCAGACGTCGCCCATGGGCAACGGCCAGATCGGCGACAGCTTGTCGAGCACGGCGGCCAGGATGCTCGCCGCCTTCACTTCGGGGCGGGCCACGCTGTCGAACAGGTCGCCCGGCCGCGACAGGCCGACGCCGCCCAGCCTGCGCAAAAGCTCAGCGCGCCCCTCCAGGCCGGTCAGCGGATTGTGCGCCTTCACCTGGAAGCCCATGGCGATATCCATCGGCGTCAATGCGCCAAGCCGCTCGGCGTCGACGCGCAGCGGATCGCCCTTGGCATCGCGGCTGAAGGCACCGTTGGCGAACATGTGGAAGCTCGCCACACCCAGCCCTTCGGAGCGGGCATAGGTCTCGCCGGTCCCCGGCTCGCGATACGACCAGGCCGGTCCCGCACCGGCATCGAGCAGCACCGACACCACGGCGAGATCCATGCGCCGGCGCGCGACCTCATCCTTCGGCAGTCCGGACAGGCGCTCGGCCAGTGCCGGCCAGCGATCGCGGCCGCCAGCTTCGAAGTGCCGCCAGCGCGAATGGAACGGGATCGCCGCCGGATTGGCAAAGCGCTGCCGCGTCACGCTGAGCGTCGCCTGCACGGCGGCCTCAAGCCCGTTGGCATCGATGGCGAACCAGGCCGACCGTCCGTCCTCGGCATATTTCAGCATCGCCTCCGCCCGCTCGCGGATCGCCACGGGCGTGCGCAGGTACGCAAGCTCGGCTGGGTTCACTCGTCGAGACCCCGCCCCTTGGCCTGGGCGAGCTCGGCGGCCGTTGCCGGCTTGTCGGGCGTGAAGTAGCCGGCGGCCTTCTTGGCGTCCATCTCGACCCGGGCGTCGGCGGGGATCAGCTCGTCGGGGATCGGCACCTGCTCGACGATCTCGATGCCCTGCTCGCGGAGCGCATCGGACTTCATGTTGCTCATCGAAGCGAAGCGGTCGATGCGGGCGATGCC
>DATGZZ010000490.1:0-5923 GCA_035296945.1 Reyranella sp. | reverse complement strand
GCGCCGAACGCCATCTGCTGGTCGATCGTGATGTCCTGGTCGCGCAGCACGATCACTTCGTATTGCACCAGCGCGTCGTGCACGACCTTGAACTGGCTCGGACTCAGCGGTTGGCGCAGGTCGATTCCCTCGATCTCAGCGCCGATGAAGCCATTGATCGGGCGAACATTGACAGGACGGGCGTCGATTTCCGCCTCCGCCTTGCGCGATGCGGTAGAGCGAACTGCCGGCATCGTTTCCTCCGCTTGTTTATTGCGGTACTTCTTAGCCTGATTTGGTGGGGAGGACCATGGCAAGCGGCCTGGAAAACGAGTTCGTAACGCTGCACGAGATCGTCAAGACGGCGAAGATCCGGCTCAATGCCAACATATGGGACTACCTGATCGGCGGCACCGAGACCGAGACGACGCTGCGCCGCAACCGCATGGCGCTCGATTCGATCGCCTTCCGGCCGCGCGTGCTGCGCAATGTCTCCAAGATCGATCCTTCGTCGGAGATCCTGGGCAAGAAGATCCGGCTCCCGGTCATGCTGGCGCCGGTCGGCTCGCTGGAATCCTTCGAGCCGGGCGGCGGCATCACCGTCGCCAAGGGAGCGGGCGCCGGCAACGTCGCGATGCTCATCAGCTCGGTGACGACGCTCAAGCTCGAGGACATCGTCAAGGGCGGCGGCGGCCCGAAGATCTACCAGCTCTACGTGCGCGGCGACGACAACTGGGTGGCTGATCGCGTCAAGCAGGCGATGGATGCGGGCTATGACGCCTTCTGCATCACCGTCGACACCCAGGTCTATTCGCGGCGCGAGCGCGACATCGCCAAGCGCTTCGTGAAGTCGTGGCGCACCGCGGCGACCGGCCAGGACCACCAGGCCGCCTTCTCGTGGGACAACTTCAAGAAGGTGAAGGACAAGTTTCCCAACGTGAAGTTCATGCTGAAGGGCATCGGCACCGGCGAAGACGCCGACATCGCCTGCCAGCACGGCGTGTGGGCGGTCTACTGCTCCAACCACGGCGGCCGCCAGCTCGACCATGGCCGCGGCTCGGCGGCGGTGCTGCCCGAGGTGATCGATGCGGTGAAGGGCCGGGCCAAGATCGCCGTCGACGGCTCGTTCAGCCGCGGCAGCGATATCGTCAAGGCGATCTGCATGGGCGCCGACTGGGTCGGCCTGGGCCGGCTCTACTGCTACGGCCTCGCCGCAGCCGGTGCGGCCGGCATCGAGCGCGTGGTCGAGTTGCTCGAGGAGGAGATGAAGGAGGCGATGGGCCTGCTCGGCGTCACCAGCCTCAAACAACTCGACAAGAGCTATATCTCCGCTGCCGCGCCGACCAACCAACCCGGCGTGCACTCGGCGTTTCCGCTGATGCACGAGGGCTACTGACTACCTCATGATTCGGACCGCGGGCGTCCCGCCCGCTCATGATTCATGAGGCGGGCGGGTAGGTCGCGGTCTACCGCGACCCAGCCCGCGGTCCGCGTATGACTAGCCTCTTCCCACAAATGGCATCTTGGTCGCCATCACCGTCATGAACTGCACGTTGGCATCGAGCGGCAGGCTGTCCATGTAGACGATGGCGTTGGCCACCGCGCTCACATCCATGCGCGGTTCGACGCGCGTCGAGCCGTCAGGCTGCAGCACGCCCTTGGTCATGCGCTCGGTCATCGGCGTCACGGCGTTGCCGATGTCGATCTGGCCGCAGGCGATGTCGTACTGCCGGCCGTCGAGCGACGTCGACTTGGTGAGGCCAGTGATGGCGTGCTTGGTCGAGGTGTAGGCGACCGAGAAGGGCCGCGGCGCGTGCGCCGAGATCGAGCCGTTGTTGATGATGCGCCCGCCGCGCGGGCTCTGGTTTTTCATGATCTTCATGGCTTCCTGGGTGCACAGGAAAGGGCCGGTGAGGTTGGCCGCCACGACCGAGAGCCAGGTCTCGTAGGGCAGCTCTTCCAGCGGCACGGGCGGGGCGCCGCCGCCGGCATTGTTGAACACCAGGTCGAGCCGGCCCCAGGTCGCCTTGACCTTGGCGAACAGCGCCACGATGTCGTCGCGCTTGGTGACGTCGGTCGGCACCGCCATGGCGTTGGGCGTGTTGTTGCCCGCCAGCTTGGCTGTCTCGTCCAGCGCGTCCTTGCGCCGGCCGGCCAGGGCCACCTTGTAGCCGCTGTTCAACAGGGCAAGCGCCGAAGCGCGGCCGATGCCGCTGCCCGCGCCGGTGACGACTGCGATCTTTCCGCTCATGGGTGTTCCTCCTCGAAGGAACGGACCCTATCAGACCGGGAGGGTTTTTAGGTAGGCCCGCCAGCCGCCCAGTGAGGTGATGTCCTCTGCACCGGCTACGGCGTGGCTTTCGCACAGGAAGCCCGGCACGCCTGAGCCGTCGGCCAGGGTGACCGTGCCCAGCCCCAGCGGCGCCGGGATCTTGCGCAGAAAGCTGCCGACCTCGGTCGCGGGCAGGCTCCAGACTTCGAGCTCTATGGCGCCGCCGCCCTGGGCGACGCGCACCATGCCGGGCCGGCGTGGCGGACCGCCGGGGAGGGCGTAGAAGCGGTAGACCGAGGCGGTCCTGCCCGCTTGTTCCAGCCGCCCGCCCAGCTCGGTGAGCTGGCCATTGAGCGGCAGGCCGCTCATGTGCGCGCCGACGACGGCGATCGAGATGCGGTCTTCCGCGAGGACGGGATCGTGGGCCATGGCGGGCAGCTGGCTCGTGGTCTTGCCGAGCGGCAGCGGCACCTCGCGCTGCCAGCGCGCGCCGAAGGCGAGCAGGGCGCGATCGCGATGCGCCGCACCGACCAGCGTGACGCCGAACGGCATGCCGTCGGGCCGGAAGCCGGCGGGCAGCGCCAGGGCGCAGAGCCCGAAGAAGTTCACGAAGTTGGTGTAGTGGCCGAGATGCGAGTTGTAGAGCACGGGCTCGCGCTCGAGATCGGCGACGCGATAGATCGTGGGCGTCGTCGGCAGGGCGATGAAATCGAGGTCGGCCATTTGCGCCAGCGCGGCGGCCTGCAGCTCGGCCAGCTCGTACTGGCCTTCGAAGGCATCGACCGCGCTGTAGTCGCGGCCGGCCATGACGATGTCGCGAGTGACCGGCCAGATGCCCGCCGTGTCGTCGGCCGCCTCGATGAAGGCGCCGACCGCGGCGGTGCGCTCGGCGACCCAGGGCCCGCCGTAGAGCAGCCCGGCGGCATCGCGGAACGGCGCGTAGTCGATCTCGACGGCGGTGCCGCCCAGCGCCTTCAATCGGCCGATCGCCTGCGCATAGAGGGCGGCGTAGGCGTCGTCGCCGCAGAACTCGGCGTCGGCGGGCCGCAAGGCGCCGAAGCGGAAGGCCTTGCCGACCGCCGTCGTCGCCGGCGGCTCGGCCGCGACCCTGAGCACGGCATCGGCGTCGGCGCACGAGAGCGCGAACACCGACACGCAATCGAGCGACTTGCAGGCCGGCACGACGCCATCGGTGCTCAAAAGGCCGGGCGTGGGTTTCAGGCCGAGGATGTTGTTGAAGCCCGCCGGCACGCGGCCCGACCCCGCGGTGTCGGTGCCGAGCGCAAAGCTCACCAGGCCGGCGGCGACGGCGACAGCGGAGCCCGAACTGGAGCCGCCCGGCACGAACGCCGGATCGAACGGATTTTTAGGCACACCGTAGGGCGAGCGCACGCCGACCAGGCCGGTGGCGAACTGGTCGAGGTTGGTCTTGCCGACGACGATGGCGCCGGCCTCGACCAGGCGGCGGACGACCTCGGCCGACTGCTGCGGCTGGTAGGAGAAGCCGGGGCAGGCCGCGGTCGTCGGCAGATCGGCGACGTCGATATTGTCCTTCACCGCGAAAGGCACGCCGTAGAGCGGCAGCCGGTCGATCTCGCCACGCCTCGCATCGAGCCGCACGGCGGCGGCCCGCAGATGCTCGTCGGGCGTGCGTGTTATCCACACGCGATCGTCGCCCGCCGCGGCGATGCGCTTCAGCACCTCCTCGATCACCTGGCCGACATCGAGGGTGCCGGCGGCGTAGGCGCTGCGCAGCGCATGGACGCCAAGATCGAGGAGCGCGGTCATGGCGTGGTTTTAGACAAGCAGCGGCCCGAAATCAGCCGGCACATGAGCGCGGGCTTTGGCACGCAACTTGCCTTCAAAGCTCCGGGGAAGCTCAAAAAACGCCAGGGGGCATCAATGAAGCGTCGCACGTTCTTCAAGGGTACGGCAGTGGGCGCCGCGGCGGCGGCGGCACCGGCGATCTGGTCCGAAGCCAAGGCGCAGGCGCGCAACGAGACCCTGCTGATCGTGGGCGAGAGCCCGCCCAACTCGATGGACATCCATGGCCTGGGCGCCAACCGGCCGGCCTACGAAGTCTCCTGGAACACCCACGACCGGCTGATGACCTACGGCGTCAAGAAGGACGCCAACGGCAACGACCATTACGACTACACCAAGCTCGAGCCCGAGCTCGCCACCGAATGGGACCTCAAGCCCAACTCGGTGACCTTCAAGCTGCGCCGCGACGCCAAGTTCCACGACGGCACGCCGATCACCGCCAAGGACGTGAACTGGTCGTTCGACCGCGCCGTTACGGTGGGCGGCTTCCCGACCTTCCAGATGGCGGCGGGCTCGCTGCAGAAGCCCGAGCAGTTCGTCGCCGTCGACGACCACACCTTCCGCGTCGACTTCATCCGCGACGACAAGCTCACCATGCCCGACCTCGGCGTGCCGGTGCCGGTGGTCATGAATTCCGAGCTCTGCAAGAAGAACGCGACCGCGACCGACCCGTGGGCCATGGAATGGTGCAAGAACAACCATGCCTCGGGCGGCGCCTACAAGGTCGAGCGCTGGCAGCCGGGGCAGGAAGTCGTCTACGCCCGCAACGACGACTGGAAGAACGGGCCGATGCCCAAGATCCGGCGCGTCATCATGCGCATCATCCCGTCGGCCGGTAATCGGCGCGCCCTGCTCGAGCGCGGCGACGCCGACCTGTCGTTCGACCTGCCGTCGAAGGATTTCTCCGAGCTGAAATCGTCGCCCAAGCTCACCGTGATCGGCACGCCGATCGAGAACGCGATGATGTATCTCGGCATGAACGTCAACCAGAAGCCGTTCGACAACGTCAAGGTGCGCCAGGCCGTGGCCTATGCCGTGCCCTATCAGCAGATCATGGACTCGGTGCTGTTCGGCCAGGCCATTCCGCTGTTCGGCGACGCCGACAACAAGTTCAAGGGCGTCTACTGGCCGCAGAAGGACGGTTACAAGACCGACATCGCCAAGGCCAAGGCGCTGATGGCCGAGGCGGGATATCCGACGGGTTTCGAGACGACGCTGTCGTTCGACCTCGGCCTCGCCAGCACCAACGAGCCGCTCACCATCCTCGTGCAGGAGAGCCTGGCGCAGATCGGCATCAAGACCACGATCAACAAGATCCCCGGCGCCAACTGGCGCGGCGAGCTTCTGAAGAAGAACATGCCGATGATCACCAACGCCTTCGGCGGCTGGCTTAACTATCCGGAGTACTTCTTCTTCTGGTGCTATCACGGCCAGAACGCCGTCTTCAACACGATGGGCTACAAGAACCCGGCGATGGACGCGCTGATCGACAAGGCGCGCTTCACGACGGGACCGGAATACGAGGCGGCGGTGAAGGGCTTCATCGACATGGCCTTCGAGGAAGTGCCGCGGGTGCCGATCTACCAGCCGCTGCTCAACGTGGCGATGCAGAAGAACGTCACCGGATACCGCTACTGGTTCCACCGCCAGCTCGATTATCGGCAGTTGGCGAAGGGCTGACCTCAGATTCCTCCCCCGTCATACGGGGGAGGGTAGGGAGGGGGAAGCCCCACCGGTGATCTCTAGTAGACAAAGATCATGATCTTCGCCCTTCAGACATCTCGACTGCGGCTCTCCCCCTCCCTGCCTCCCCCGTATGACGGGGGAGGTGAAGGGAGTGGCGCGCGA
>DATGZZ010000489.1:0-6591 GCA_035296945.1 Reyranella sp. | reverse complement strand
GCGATGGCGGCCAGCGCATCGATGCCCAGCTGGCCGATGAAGTAGACGTCGACAGCCGCGACGAGGATCTGCACCACCATGAGACCGGTGGTCGGCCCCGCCAGCCGCAGCAGGCTCCGCCCGATGGGCGCGGTAAGAAGGGGATGAGACAAGAGGAACTCCGGAGAACAGCGCCGGCGCGGGCGATGCCGCGCGTCCTCCCGTCTTGCGACGGGAGACCAAGAACCGGTCCGATGTCGGACCGTGTGGCTAGCGTTGACTCAAGTCGAAGTATCCTCCGAGCAGGTCGCAACCTAGCGAAGCCCGGCGGGCATGGCAAACGCCTGCCTTCGCTAGAGATTGGCGGTGGTGAAGCCGCCGTCGGCCGCCAGCGTCTGACCGGTCAGGAAGCCGCTCTCGTCGCCGGCCAGGAAGCAGATGACACGGGCGATGTCGTCGACGGTGCCGAGGCGGCCGAGCGGCGTGCGCGCGATGCGCCGCGCGTCGAGCTCGGCGTTGCGGTTGCGCTGCGTGCCCTCGGTCGGCACGGCCGACGGCGCCACGGCGTTGACGCGGATCCTGCGCACGCCGAGCTCGGCTGCGGCCGCGCGCGTGATGCCCATGACGCCGGCCTTGATGCCGCTGTAGACGATGCTGTTGCGCGCCGAGACGATGCCCGCGACCGATGCCAGGTTGACGATGGCCCCGCCGCGCTCGGGATGCATCGCCTCGGCGGCGGCCTGGATGCCCCAGATCACCGCCTTGAAGCCGATCTCGACCATGCGGTCGACCGTTTCGGGCGCGACGTCGGGAATCGCCTGGTAGCGCACCCAGGCGGCGTTGTTGACCAGGACATCGAGGCGGCCCGCGCGCTCCGCCAGGCCGAGCACAGCCTTGCGCATGCCATCGCGAGTAGCGACGTTCTCGGTGACGCCGATCGCCGTGCCGCCGGCTGCAGCCACCTCGCTTACGACCTTGTCGACGAACTCGGGCTTGAGATCGTTGATGCCCACCGTAGCGCCCTGCGAGGCAAGTCTCAGCGCCGTGGCGCGGCCGATGCCGTGCCCCGATCCCGTGATCAGCGCCACCCGGCCGGCAAAGAGCTGAGACATGGTTTCTCCCTTCCTTGGTTCAAGCCGCCAACGCCGCCTCGAGCAGCACGAGGCGGTCGTTGCCCCAGAACATCCGATCGCCGAGGAAGAACGTCGGCACGCCAAAGGCGCCGCGTCCCTTGGCCTCGTCCAGCAGCCGTTCGTGCCGCGCGCGCGTCTGCGGCGCTTGTAGGTCGCGCTGAAAGGCCTCGGCCTCGAGGCCCAACGGCCTGGCCAGTCCCGCCAGCGCCGTGTCGTCGATCGCCACGCCGTCGACGAAGATCAGCCGCTGCAGCAGGTGGCAGCACGGCACCAGCGCACCCTGCATCTCGGCTGCCAGGCAGGCCAGTGCGAGCATCGCAGGATCCGTCCTGAACGCGACAGGCTCGCGGAACGGGATGCCATAGTAGGACGCCCAGCACTTGGCGTCGTATTCGCGGTAGCCCCAGTCGTACTGGCCCGAGAGCGGCTCGCCGCGAAACGGGTTGCCGCCGCGGCGGTCCATCAGCGCGCCGCTGGCGATCGGCTTCCAGACGAAGCGGCAGCCGTAGGTTTTCTCGATGCGCTCGACCTCGCTCGCCGCCAGGTAGGAGTAGCGGCTGCCCAGGCCGAGATAGAAGTCGACCGTCGCGGCGCCAGGCATGGCGCCCTTTCAGCGCCGGTTGCGGCGCAGATCCTCCTCGTCCTTCCACATCAGGAACTGCGGGCCGAGGTCGGAGATCTTGGGGGCGCCCATCTGCGCCATGCTGATGTCGATCTCGCGGCGGAAGATGTTGAGCGCCATCTTCGCACCCGGGATGCCGCCCGCGGTCACGCCGTAGAGCGTCGGCCGGCC
The DNA here is from genome assembly GCA_035296945.1 of Reyranella sp. GTDB lineage: Bacteria > Pseudomonadota > Alphaproteobacteria > Reyranellales > Reyranellaceae > Reyranella. Next base: position 4,686 of record DATGZZ010000489.1, on the reverse strand, counting down.
GACGAACACGAACTTGGCGCCCATGCAGATCGCGATCAGCGCGTCGAGGCCGCGGCGCACGCCGCCGTCCAGCATCAGGGTCATCTTGTCGCCGACCGCCGCATGGACCGCCGGCAGCACCTCGAGCGGCGACGGCGCATTGTCGAGCTGCCGCGCGCCGTGATTGGACACCATGAGGCCGTCCACGCCCAGCGAATGGGCGCGGATGGCATCGTCGGGATGCATGATGCCCTTCAGCACGAAGTTGCCCTTCCACAGCTCGCGGTAGCGCTCCACGTGCTTCCAGGTCATGGGCGCGCGGTTCTGGTAGCCGACCATATCGGCGATCTTCTCGGCGTCGGCACCGGGTCCTGCGTACTTCGCCCAATTGTCGAAGTACGGCGTGCCGTGCTTCATCCATTCCATCATCCAGGCCGGATGCAGCAGCGCCTCGAACTTGGTCTTCCAGGTGAGCTTGAGCGGCCGGCCCCAGCCGTTGCGCGCGTTGCGCTCGCGGTTGGAGCCTTCGGGCACGTCGACCGTGAAGACCAGCGTCTTCAACCCGGCATCGCCGGCACGCTTGATCATGTCCTCGGAGATCGCCTGGTCCTTGGCGGAGTAGAGCTGGTACCAGCCATGGTCGGGGGCGAGCTTGCCGAGGGCTTCCATCGACCCGGTGCTGGAGCCCGACATGATGAAGGGGACGTTGGCGTCGCGCGCCGCCTCGGCCAGCATCAGGTCGGCACCGCGGCGGAACAGGCCGGCAAGGCCGGTCGGCGCGATGCCGATGGGACTGGAATAGGTCCGGCCGAACAGCGTGGTCGACTGGTCGCGCACCGACACGTCGACCAGGTAGCGCGGCACGATGCGCGCCTTGCGGAAGGCCTGCTCGTTGGTGACCAGCCCGACCTCGTCGTCGGTGCCGCCCTCGATGAAATCATAGGCGATCTTGGGCAGCCGCTTCTTGGCGAGCTTACGCAGATCCTCGATGTTGACCACGCCCTGCATTGATTTTCACTCCCGTTGAGGCCAATTTTGCCGGTCTTTGCCGCCCTCTGCCAGCGTGTTGGACGAACCGCCATGCAAATCAGACACGCAAAACCCGGCGACGCGCGCGTTCTGCCGACGTGGTTCCTTTCATCCGGAAACCGCTCTAGCGTCGCAGCGTGACCACCCCGTCCATCATCGTCCGGCGCGCCGCTACGGCCGATCAGACCACCCTCGCCCGCCTGCTGTCTGACGCCACCAACGAACGCGCCCAGCGCCTCTACGACCAGCTGGGTGTGCCGCGCCACGACAAACCGTTCTATCGCCTGTCGGGCGATGACCTGCGCAAGTTCGCCGCCGGATGAGCGACCTGATCCTCCACCACTACGACTTCTCGAACTTCGCCGAGAAGGCGCGGCTGATGCTGGGCTTCAAGCGCCTGGCGTGGCGAGGCGTAGAGCAGCCGCCGATTCTTCCCAAGCCCCATCTGACGCCGTTGACCGGCGGCTATCGCCGCATTCCCGTGCTGCAGGACGGTGCCGACCTGTGGTGCGACACCCGCCTGATCGCCCGCGAGCTCGAGCGGCGTGTGCCCTCACCGACCCTGTTTCCGGAAAGGACGCGGGGCTTCGCCGACGCCATCGCCTGGTGGGCCGAGCATCAGTTCATGCGGCCGGTGGCGCTGTTCGTGTCGGGCATCAACGCCGAGCACATGCCGGCCGGCCTGCACGAGGACCGCGCCCGCCTGCACGGCCTGCCGCCGCCCTCGATCGAGGCGGTGCGCAAGGCGGCGATCCGCAACCTCCATCTCGTGCGTCCGCAGATCGCCTGGCTGTCCGACATGCTGCAGGACGGCCGGCCGTATCTTTTCGGCGGCACGCCCTGCATCGCCGACTTCGCGGCCTACCACGTCGTGTGGTTCTTCAAGGGTCGGCAGATCGACTGCCGCCAGGAGCTCGACCCCTATCCTCGGCTGCTGGCGTGGCGCGACCGCATGGCCGCGATCGGCCACGGCAAGCGGACCGACATCGCCCCTGAGGAAGCCCTTGCCGTCGCTCGCGCCGCCGAGCCGGCTACACCACGACCGCCGCAGCCGCAGGACGGCGATCCGCATCCCGGCGAACGCGTCCGGGTGCGTCCGGCGGACAATGCGAAGGACTGGGTCGAGGGCGAGGTCAATTTCATCGACGCGCATGAGGTCGCGCTGGTGCGCGATGATCCAGAAGTTGGTCGTGTTGCCGTCCACTTCCCTCGGCTGGGCTACGACTGGCGGCGCGTCGCCTGAGGAGGCGCAGGGTCGCGGTCCTGGTCGAACCAGACCTTCACGCGGTCGAGCAGCGCGAACAGCGCACGGCGATCGTCCTGCGACCAGCCGGCGAAGGCGCGCTCGAGGCCGGGCGAGAGCGCCGCGACCGCCGCACGATGCTTGGCGATGCCCGCCGGCGTCAGCATCAAGAGCTTGGAGCGACCGTCGCCCTCGCTGCTGCGTTCGCGCAGCCAGCCCTTGGCGACCAGCTTCTGCACGGTCTTGGTGACTCCGGGCTGCGGCTGCTGCAGCGCCCGGGCGATCGCGGTCACGGTCCGCGCCTCGTTCGGGCGGTGACTGAAGTGATTGAGCATGACGAACTGCGGCAGCTGCAATCCGAGCGGCCGCAGCACGCGGTTGGCCTCGGTCGACGCCAACTGGTCGATAATGCCGATCCAGTTGACGATGCGGAAGGCGAGCGGCGGTTCGGTCACGATTTGACGAAGCTGTCGAACGCCCGTCGAGACGACGGGCCGGGATCGGCAGCATAGCCCAGGCGGAAGAACATCTGCAGGGTCTCGTCACCTTCCACACCGGTCTCCGCGCGCATCGCGGCACGCAGCGCCGCCATCTCCGGGTACTCCTGCAAGGCCTGGCTGTGCGGCTGCAGCGCGACGCCGAGCGCGCCCGCCGCGAGCTGCAGGCGGACCCAGGCGCGCCCGGCCGCGACCTGGGTCGCCCTGTCGTTGCCCCTGCTCGCGAGCCAGCCGAAAGCCGGCGCGCTGGCATAGCCGGCAAGGACATAGTCGCGGCCGCTGGTCCAGGCCATGGTGCCCGGCGTCATCGCCTTGCCCGGCGTCATGAGGCCGAGCTGCCGCAGCATCCAGATCATCGGCCCCTTGATCGAGATGCCGTCGCGATGGGCGGCAATCTCGGCCGAGCCGATGCGCACAACGTCGATGCTCTCCTTGTGCGTACGGGGCGTGTTCATCTCGAGCTCCGAGCCGGCGATGGCGATGGCGCGCAGCCGCTCCATCCGCGCGGGCTCGTCGACGATCGACAGGTTGAGCCCGTGCAAGTCCACACCGGTCGCCAACGCGTTGCGGTGCGCCGCTTCGAGCGGCCGCGGTTCGAACTTGCCCTTCACGGTGCGGCGGCGCGGCACCTGGGCAAACAGCGGATCAACCGACGGCGCCGGCAGACGGCTGAAGACGATGCGCGCAACCGGCCGATCGACGGTCCACGGGCCGGCCGGAAAAAGCCGCGTCTCGGTCCGCCAGCCCTCAGCGGCCGCGGCCATCGACAGGATCTCGAGGAAACAGCCCTGGCCGATCAGGATCTGGCGCGACAGCGGATCGGTCTGCGGCAGCAGGCGCCCGCCATCGACGAAAAGCAGCACCTCGCTGTCCCGGCTGAGGTCGACCAGCCACGATTGCAGATTGTGCGGGCTGGGCGCCAGCAACGCGAAGGCCAGCGCCCGCCGGCGCGGGTCTCGCTCGGCCGATGGCGAACCGCTCCAGCCCTCGACGGCGGTCGCCGGCATGGCATCGAGGCGCGGCACCGCGACTGCGCCCCCGACCGCCGCAACGATCACACCCGCACCGATCACCTTGATGTAGTTCCTGCGCGATAGTGCCATGGCATCCTCCATAACATTCCGTGGAATGTTTATATATTCCATGGAATGTTAAGAGGCAAGCACAATCTGCTAATACTGGAACGGCTCTCTTATCGACATGACGCAACGACGGCCGGCGCCAGTCGCGCTGCGAACTTGAGCGATCCTGACGGCACGAAGTGGCCGTGGTCCATGAAGTCGTCGGACGTGAAGTCTTCCGGCGCGATGTCGACATAGACGTCGCCCAGCGCTTCGGCCTCACGCTTCAGCAGGCTGTTGAGACGCAGGACGAGGGGCGACATGTCCTCGGGACGCAGGAACGGCACCCAACCCCAGCGCTCGCCGGCCAACATGCGCCGGTGGTCCATGACCTGCCCCACCCACAGGGTCGTGATGCCGCGCTGACGGTTGATGGCCGAAATGGTGCGCACGTTGCGCACGAAGATTTCCTCCAGCCTCGGATCAGGCGCCGCGCTGGTCAGGCCGCTCGGTCGGTCGATGGGCCGCGCAGTGTCGACGCCACGCACCAGGAGATACCTGGCGACCATCAACAGGGGCGAGAACGACACGTACGATTGGCGCAGCCGGCGCGCGTCCAGATTGTCGATCTGGACGGGCAGATGAAAATCGGCATAGCCGGGGTCGAGGTTGCGGACATGGCTGTTCCTGATGTCGTTCCAGCCGACGAAGTAGACCGCGCAACGCGGCGACACGCCGTGCGTGTGCTCGTAGAAGGCCGTTTGGATAACGTTCTCCACCGTCGAGTAGCCCGGCACGCCGTGATTGATGACGGCAAGGTCGGCGCCCAGCATCTCCTGCAGACGATCGCCCCAGGTCTCGCCGTCGCTTCCGGCGA
>DATGZZ010000488.1:0-10119 GCA_035296945.1 Reyranella sp. | reverse complement strand
TCGGACGTGGAGGGCTTCTTCTTCAGGCCGGGAACCTCCCGGATCTCATAGAACAGCCGCAGCGCTTCGGCGACCAGCCGCTGCTTGATGCCGGGAAAATGCACGTCAACGATGGCTTTCATCGTGTCGTTGTCGGGAAAGCGGATGTAATGAAAGAAGCAGCGGCGCAGGAACGCGTCGGGCAGCTCCTTCTCGTTGTTCGAGGTGATGAACACCAGCGGCCGGTGCTTCGCGCGCACCAGTTCATGCGTCTCGTAGACGTAGAACTCCATGCGATCGAGCTCGAGCAGCAGGTCGTTGGGGAACTCGATGTCGGCCTTGTCGATCTCGTCGATCAGCAGCACTGGCCGCTGATCGGCGGTGAAGGCGTCCCACAGCTTGCCGCGCTTGATGTAGTTGCGGATGTCCTTGACCCGCTCGTCGCCCAGCTGGCTGTCGCGCAGGCGCGAGACCGCATCGTACTCGTAGAGGCCCTGCTGGGCCTTGGTGGTCGACTTGATGTGCCATTCGATCAGCGGCGCGCCGATCGCCTTGGACACCTCATGGGCCAGCACGGTCTTGCCGGTGCCGGGCTCGCCCTTGATCAGCAGCGGCCGCTGCAGCGCGATCGCGGCGTTGACCGCCACGCGCAGGTCGTCGCTGGCGACGTAGGAATCGGTACCGGTAAATTTCATGATGCAAAATCCAGGTTTCACGAGTGAAGATCACCCTAGGTTGGCCCTCCCCCCCAAGCAAGACCGCCTCGGCAGGTCAGCCCAGCCGTATGCAGAAGTAGACGATGGCCGCGGCGGCGATCAGCAGCGAGATCGCCAGCCGGCCCGAGGCGAAGGTGAGCGTCGGCGCGGGCTTACCCGCTTCGGCAACGTGGTCCAGCGGCTTGCGGCCGGTGAACATGGAGCCGATCAGGTTCTGCCGCTTCCACACGAGGTAGGTGATCGCCGCCAGCACGTGCAGAGCGACCAGGCACCAGATCACGTTGACCCAGAACTTGTGGAAGGCCGTCAGGCGATCGACCCACTTGTCGGCAATGGCGTTGGCGAGCGGGCCGTTGACGGTGCCGAGGTCGGTGTCGGCGGAAAACAGGCCGGCCGTCGCCTGCGCCAGCACGGCGAAGATCAGCAGCAGCACCATGATGCCGCCCACCGGGTTGTGGCCGACATCGTAGGTGCGCCGGCTAGTCATGAGATCGCGCAGGTAAACGAACCACGCGGCCGGGCCTTTCACGAAGTGGGAGAAGCGCGCCGTCGTGCTGCCGACGAAGCCCCAGGCGATGCGGAACAGCAACAAGGTGAGGATGGCGTAACCGGACCAGAAGTGAAGCTTCATCCAGTCGCCGCCGGCGCGGCCGGAGAAGTACGACGTGACCAGCAGGATAACGAGCGTCCAGTGGAACAGGCGCACCGGCAGGTCCCAGACGCGCACCTTCTTGTCGAACTTGTCGGCCATCCAATGTTCTCCTCGCCGGCCGACCACACGCAGTCGTGATCTGAAGTTGCAGCCGGCCCTGTTCGCTTTGGTTCAAACGTCTGCAACAAATACCGTGCCGTCGAGCAAAAACTTGCCGCCGGTCGCGAGGTTTTCAAAGGGGATGGACTCATGAGGAAGACTCTGGTTGTGGCGATCGTCGGCGCATTGGCCACCAGCGCGATGGTGGGCGGCGCCACCATCGCTCTTGCGCAGGCCGATGTGATCAAGGAGCGCCAGGAAAACCGCAAGCAGACGGCCGCGGCGATGCGCGCCATCAAGGGCATCGTCGATGCCAAGGGACCCACTGCCGGAGCCGTCGAGCAAGCAGCCAAGCTCAAGACTCTTGAGGCCGCGTTCGTGAAGATGTTCCCCGCCGGCTCCGACAAGGGCGAGACCAAGGCGCTGCCCACGGTGTGGAGCGACTCAGCCGGCTTCCAGGCGGCCAGCAAGGCGGTGGACGCGGCCTACGACAAGCTCGCCGTCGCGGCGGGCTCGGGCGACCAGGCGGCGCTGGCCACGGCCTTCGCCGACACCGGCAAGGCCTGCGGCGCCTGCCACGAGAAGTTCCGCGCCAAGGCGAACTGATCGCCAGCGCAATCTCGGAAAAAGGGCGGCGACCTTCGGGTCGCCGCCTTTTTCTTTGCCCGAAATAAGGAGAGGCCGGTCGCTTGGGGAACGACCGGCCTCCTGTCAGCCCCGTGACTGGGGTGGGTGGGAAGACGAAGCCTTGGGTGTGGGAAGGGTGGGCTTCGTCCTGGTGGCTGGTTAGGCCACCGCCACGGGCTGGTTGGGAACTGTGAGCGCCTGCAGGACGATGGCCTCGGCGGTGAAGCGCCAGGTGCGCGATGCATGGACCGGCGACAGGCGAAGCTGCTCGCGCATGTTCATCCAGCTGTCGAGACCGAAGGCGAGGTCCAGCGAGTCGAGCACCAAGTCACGCGAGCCGGGATCGAGATTGCCGAGCTCGGTCGAGAACCACACGGCGATGCGCTCGCGCAGGAGCCTGCGCAACTGGGCGACGCCGAGGCCGACCGCCGGTGCCACGCTGCGCACGCGCTCGGCGAAGTGCCACACCGGCAGCCACTCCTCGAAGAGCTGGGCGCGATCCGACACCAGAAGCTCGATGCGGTTGGAAAGCGGCGCCGCGGCGTCCACCGGGCGATTGCGATCGAACGCGCGGCTGACCGCGAGATCGAACGCCGCCGCGTAGAGGTCGGCGAGACTGGTGAAATGCTGGAACAGCGCCCGGCTGGATACGCCAGCAATCGTCGCGATGGCTGCAGAGGTCGGCTCGACATCGCCGGCCTGGATCAGGTCGAGCGTCGACTGGATGAGAGCCTGGCGTGTGCGCAGGCCTCGAACGATGCGGCCGTCTTGCGAACGAGAGACGTCGATCGGGAATCCGACAATTTTCATATTGAAACCAATAGAATAAGAATTGCTTTAATAGGTTTACTTTAACACGGGTCTAGGTCTCCGTAACTTGCAAAAATGCATATCTAGATCGATTCCAAGACTGGATTTGCTGCATTTCTTTAACGGAGATAGACAGTTTTGGGTGATCTGACATTGCGCCCACCCCTGCAATAATCGACGCCCCAGCCACCGACATTGATGCCTTTTCCCGAATTTTTTGCATGGGTCAATCCCGTGGTCGGACTGGCCTGTGGAAATTGTCCCGAAAATATGAAAGGCCGGTCGCTTGGGGAACGACCGGCCTTCCTTATGAGCCCGCCTGGGTGTGGGGTATCGAAGCCTTGGGGTGTGTGGGAAGGGGGCTTCGATGAGCGGCTTGGGGGGCCGCCGGCGGGCTATGTCGATCTCTCTGGTGTCGGGCGCGCTTGGGTTGGGAGCGCTGCCAATTTCGTGAAAAGCCTTTCAGATATGAATTACAAGTAGGTACGACCGTCTCTAATGGAGGCAACTTAACAAATGAGCGGGCCCTCCGTCACCTGCAAAAGTGCATATCTGGCCCAGACGCGAACCCCGGTTTTGCTAGGTTTTGCTGCATCTGCGTGACAGCAGATAGTCGGAAAAGGGTGGGCTGGAATCCATCCAAAATGGATCAATTCGACAATTTTCTATTTTATTACAATCACTTAGATCTAGATTTCTTGCATCTGCAGGCTTCACGCGACTGCAAATTTGCCTGCGGCGCGTAAATCGGCTGAAAACCGGTATCAAATCGACATCGCCGCCAACCATGAGGTCTGTTTCGGCCCCATTTCCGTGGTAGACGGGCAAAATCCAGCGTCGGCCATCAGCAGCGTGCGCCGTTTTCGGGAGTGCCTCATCGTGCGATTCGTCCGTAGCCCTCGTGCTCTGCTTGCTCTTTCAGGCGCCGCAGCGCTTCTCGCACTGGCCCAGCCGGCCGCGGCGGGCATGGAGGAAGCGGTCAAGGCGATGCAGGCGGGCGACATGCCAACCGCAGAAAAAGAGCTGCAGGTGCTGATCAAGGAACGCGACCCGCGCGCGCAGTTCTTCGCCGGCCTCTATATCTACGGCAACCCCGATTCGAAGCTCTACGACGTCAACAAGGCGACGCCGATGCTGCTCGATGCCGCCGAGCGCGGCTATGTGCCGGCCATGCTGCCGATCGCCGGCGCCTACGCCGAAGGCAAGGGCGTGCCGAAAAGTCTGTCGGAAGCCTACAAGTGGGTGGCGATCGCCGAGCGCTGGCATGGACCTGTCTCCCCGCAGGCCTACGAGCAGCTGTCGCGCGAGATGAAGCCCGACGAGATCGAAAAGGCCAAGGCAGCGGCCGCGGCTTACACCTTCAAGACGAAATGACGATGCTGCGCGTGGCGATGCTTGCGGCAGCGATTGCCGCGAGCAGTGCCGCGCTCGCACAACAGGATGCGTCCGACGTGGCGCCGCCGCTGCGCTCGGCCGTCGCCGCCTATCGCGCCGGCGATCTCGGCACGGCGGAGGCGACGTTCCGGTCGATGGCGGCGCGCGATGCCGATGCCGAAGCCTGGCTCGGCGCCGTGTTGCTCGATCGCGGTCTCGCACGCGACGCGTTGCGCCATATCCAGCGCGCCGCCGACGCCGGGTCGAGCGAAGGCGCGCATCGCCTCGCCATCGTTTACGCCCAGGGCCTTGGCGGCACGCCGCGCAACGAAGTGCGTGCGCTGGAACTGTTCGAGAAGGCCGCGGCGGCCGGGCACACGCGCGCGCAGATCAATCTCGGCATTCTCTACCTGCGCGGGCTCGGCGTGCCGCGCGATATCGTCAACGCCCGGGCGTGGCTCGAGAAGGCGGCGGCCAGCGGCGATCCGCAGGCGCTCTACACCCTCGGCCGCGCCATGGACGAAGGCTCCGAGCAGATCGCGCCCGACCCGGTACGCGCCGCCGATCTCTATCGCCGCGCCGCCGAGAAGGGCCATGTGCTGGCCGGCCTGCGCTACGGGCTGGCGCTCAGCGAAGGCATCGGCAACAAGCGCGACGTCGTCCAGGCTCAGAAATGGCTGGTGCAGGCGCACGACAACGGCGTGCCCGAAGCCGCCCTGGCGATGGGCGACCTGGCGGCGCGCACGCCGGCCTCGCGCGACAAGGCGGCGAACGAGCGGACCGTGCAGATGGCGGTGGGCTGGTATGAGCTCGCCGCGCAGGGCGGCGTGCCGTCGGCCCAGTTCAAGCTCGGCAACGCCTACTTCTCGGGCGTCGGCATGGCGCGCGATCCCATGCAGGCCATGCTGTGGTACAGCCGCGCCGCGCAGCAGGGCCTGCCGCAGGCACAGCATGCGCTGGGCATCATGCTGATCGGCGGCGTCGCCGGCGCACCCGATCCGGTCGAGGGCTACAAGTGGCTGCTGCTGGCCGAGAAGGCCGGCAATCCCGATTCGCGCGCGGTCCGCGATAAGTCGGCCGGCCAGCTGGCCGAGAAGGATCGCCGGCAGGCCGAGGCCCTGGCGCAGCGCTTCGTGCCGGCGCTCGAGCGGCCGATCGACGACGCATCGGCGCGCCCCGTGGTGCCAACGCCCGCGTCCGGGCGGTAAAGTCCGCCCATGAGCATGTTGTCCGTGGCGCGACAGGCGCGGCCGGAGATCACGCTGGCCGTCTGCCGCGGTGCCTGCCGGCTGATGCGCCAGGCCGGCCATTCGGTGCTGCTGGAAGTGCCGCTGCCCGACGGCCGGCGCGCCGACATCTTTGCCGTCGGCCGCTCAGGCGACATCACCATCGTCGAGGTCAAGTCGTCGATCGAGGACTGGCGGGTCGACGCGAAGTGGCCCGACTATCTCGGCTGGTCCGACCAGCTCTACTTCGCCGTGCCGATCGACTTCCCGCAGGCGCTGATCCCCGAAGACATCGGGCTGATCGTGGCCGACGCCTATGGCGGCGAGCTTTTGCGCCATCCGCCGCGCCGCCCGATGGCTGCGGCACGCCGCAAGTCGCTGCTGATCGACTGCGCCCGGCTCGCGTCGGAGCGGCTGGCGCGGCTGGAAGATCCGGATTTCGTTGAATTTCCTTAGCGCAGCGCGGACCGCGGGCCTCTGGCCCGCTTAAGCGCATTCATATGCGCGGATGATCATGAGGCGGGCGGGACGCCCAGGGGCATGTGAATGCGCCTAGGTCCGCGCTGCGCTGAGCTAAGCCAGCATCGCCACCGTGTGTGCGGCGGCAGCGCCGGGCGTGGTCTGGCCGCGACTCGCCTCGGCCATGCGGATGCGGGCGTAGGCCATGACCTCGGTCGGCGAGCCGATGCGCTCGATGCGGCCGTCCATCAGCAGGGCCACGCGATCGGCGATCGCAAGCGGCGCCAGGCGATGGGTGATCATGATCACGGTGCGGCCGCGCGCATTGGCCTTGAGCTGGCGCAGCAGCTGCTCCTCGGTCGCCGGATCGAGTGCGCTGGTCGCCTCGTCGAGCACGAGTATGCGCGGATTGCGGATCAAGGCGCGGGCAATGCACAGCAGCTGGCGCTGGCCGCTCGACAGGCCCTGCCCGCGCTCGCCCAGCACGGTGTTGTAGCCCTGCGGCAGGCGCTGGATGAAATCGTGCGCGCCGACGAACTTGGCGACGGCGACGACGCGGCCGGGATCCTTGTCGACCACACCCATGGCGATGTTCTCGCGCACCGAACCGGTGAAGAGCTGGATGTCCTGCGGCACCGCGCCGATCTGGGTGCGCAGCTGCGCCGGCGAGATGTGGGCGATGTCGGTGCCGTCGACCAGCACGCGCCCGCCGGTCGGCTTGAACAGTCCTTGCACCAGATTGGCGATGGTGGTCTTGCCCGATCCCGAGGGGCCGACGATGCCTAGAATCTCGCCGGCGACGACCTGGAAGTCGGCGTCCTGAAGGATCGCCGGCGTGTCGGTGTCGGCGCGGTAGGTGACGCGATCGAACACGATGTCGCCGGCCAGCGCCGGCATGGGCGCGAGCTCGCCCGGCGGGCTCTCGGTGGGCTCGCTCATCAGCTCGTCGATGCGCTTGAAGGCGGCACTCGTCGCCTGCAGCTGGTGCCACGCCACCACGAGCTGGCGCATCGGCTGCAGCGCGCGTACCGCCAGCATGTTGGCCGCGACCAGCGCACCGATCGTCATGTGATGATCGACCACCTGGCGCACGCCGATCACGACGATCACCAGCGAGGCGAGAAGCTGCAGGCTGCCCGAGGCGCTGGCGGCGATATTGGCAAGATTGTTGGCGCGGAAAGAGGTCCAGGCCGACTGCTCGACGCGCGCCTGCCAGCGCTTCTCGATCTCGGCCTCGAGGCCCAGCGTCTTGATGGTGGCGGCGTTGGCCACGGTCTCGGCCAGCGTCGATCCCTTGGCCGCGAGCGCCTGGAAATTCTCGTCGGCCAGCCGGCGCTGCGCGCGATGGGTGGCCAGCGACACGCCGATCAGCACCGGGATGGCGGCGGTCGCGATGACGCCCAGCAGCGGGCTGATGAAGAAGGTCGCGGCCAGAAACAGCGCCACGAAGGCGATATCGATCGCCAGCACCGGCATCTGGCCGGTGAGGAAGTTGCGCAGCACATCGAGCTGACGGAGGCGTTCGGCGATGATGCCCGAGGGCGTGCGCTCGAAGTGCCGGTAGGGAAGCTGCATCAGATGATGCAGCGCCTCGCCGCTCATCAGCGCGTCGAGCCTGGCGCCGGTGCGCGCCGACAGCCAGCCGCGCGCGAGACGCAGCGCGAAGTCGAGGCCGTAGACCAGGAGCATGGCCGCACTCAGCAGCATCACCAGCGAGGCGGCGTTGGCCGGCGCTGCGTGGCCGACCACCATGTTCAGCATCAGCATCATGAAGAGCGGCGTGGCGAGGCCAAGCACGTTGATGACGAACGAGGCCGCGGCAAGCTTCAGGATGACCGGCCGCACGCGCGTCCATAGCGGCGCATACCAGCGTGCGCCTTTCGCATCGGGTAGCTTCTCGCGCATCACCAGGGCGCGCGCGCCCAGCGCCATCACCTCGTCGTCCGTCAGATGCCAGACCTGGCCGTCGACGACGTCGAGCACCATCCACTGGCCCGCCCGGCCGGCCACGACGACATGCGCGGGATGTCCCACGGAGAGCAGCACGAAGGGCAGCGGCAGCGATGCGAGCTGGTTGGGTGTGAGATCGAGGGCCTGGGTCTCGAGACCGAGCCGCGCGCCTGCGGTCAGGAAGGCGGCCTCGTCGAGGCCCGCTGCCGGCACCGCCGCCAGTCGGCGGACGTCGGCCTCGCTGACTGGCCGGCCGACTTGCTGGGCGACGTAAAGCAGCGCCCGCATGAGCGAGTCGATGGGCCGGCTTCTATCGCCGGCCCAGACCGATGGCTGGAACCCGCCATTCTCCAGAGGGGCCATTCGTCGTCTGCTCCAGCAGACTTGTTACTGCCCCTCTGACATTATCAAAAACTTACGGAGAATCAATTAATTAGGAGATTCTCCTAACGCGCTCCGAAAGCCCGCTTCAGTTCCGCCACCAGGTCGGTGCGCTCCCACGAGAAGCCGCCGTCCTTCTCCGGCTTGCGGCCGAAGTGACCGTAGGCCGCCGTGCGCTTGTAGATCGGCTTGTTGAGCTGCAGCGAGCGGCGGATGTTGGTCGGCCTGAGCGGGAAGATGTCCGACAGGACCTTCTCAAGCTTGCGCTCGTCGACCTTGCCGGTGCCCTGGGTGTCGACATAGAGCGACATCGGATCGGCGACGCCGATGGCGTAGGCGACCTGGATCAGGCAGCGATCGGCCAGGCCCGCGGCCACCACGTTCTTGGCGAGGTAGCGTGCGGCGTAGGCTGCCGAGCGGTCGACCTTGGTCGGGTCCTTGCCCGAAAAGGCGCCGCCGCCGTGCGGCGCGAAGCCGCCGTAGGTGTCGACGATGATCTTGCGGCCGGTGAGGCCGCAGTCGCCGTCAGGACCGCCGACCACGAAGTTGCCGGTCGGATTGACGAAGAAGTCGGACGCCTTCTTGGGCATCCAGCCAGCGGGCAGCGACTTCTTCACGTGCCCTTCGATCATGTCCTTGATCATGCCCGAGTTGTATTTCTTGCCCTTGGCGGTGGCTTCCTTGTGCTGGGTCGAGACCACGACCTTGGTGGCGCCGACGGCCTTGCCGTTCACATAGCGCACCGTGACCTGGCTCTTGGCGTCGGGCTGCAGGTCGGGCAGCTCGCCCGAGCGGCGGGCCTTGCTCAGGACTTCCAGGATCTTGTGCGAGAAGTAGATTGGGGCCGGCATGAACGAGCCCTTCTCGTATTCCTCGCTGTCGCGGCAGGCGAAGCCGAACATCAGGCCCTGGTCGCCGGCACCTTCCTGGTCGCCGAGATTGCCACCCTTCTTCTTGGCGTCGACGCCCATGGCGATGTCGGGCGACTGGCCGTGCAGCAGCACCTCGACGTCGGCGCCGTGGAAGGAGAAGCCATCCTGGTCGTAGCCGATGTCGCGCACGACGTCGCGGGCGATCTCGGTCAGCGCCTCGCGGTTGACGATGGTGTGCTTGCCGTACTTGCGCATGTACGGCGCCGAAGCGCGGCCTTCGCCGGCGATGACGATCTTGTTGGTGGTGGCGAGCGTCTCGCAGCCCAGCCGGGTGTTGGCGTGACTGTCGTCGGCATGGCCGAGCTTGACGTCGTTGGCGATGAAGGCGTCGAGGATGGCGTCCGAGATCTGGTCGCAGACCTTGTCCGGATGGCCTTCGGAAACCGATTCGCTGGTGAAGAGATAGTCCTTGATGGCCAAAACAGCCCTCCCACAGGTCACTGGACTCCGGGCAGGGCGGAAGAGCCGCCAACGTCCGGCTTAGCCTTTATTGTCGCGGTGGCAAGTCGTCCAAATCCGTCCGCGGCGGCGCCGCCCATCGGAGCCGCGCCGGCTAAAAACTCCAGATGTCGACGGAAATCAAGGGGGCCTGGCAGTTTGCCTCAGGCTTCCCCCGCCCCTTCAGCATCCCCCGCCTTGTGGCCTTTTAGCGCTTACGGCCGCCCAGCACCTCGGCGTGGCTGGCCGCTCCCACGGCCTTGACCATCTCGAAGATGCGCTTGCGGACGCGGCCTTCGCGGATCTTGTAGTAGGCGCGCACCAGCTCCAGGGTCTCGCGCTTGATCAGCGGATCCTTCTCCTGTTCGAACGGCGTGGCGGCCTCGCCGAAGCCGCCCTTGCGACCGCGACCCGACATGGGACGGCCCGCCAGGGCGTTGGACGGCATTTCGTCGAAGAAATAGGACACCGGCACG
>DATGZZ010000487.1:0-3431 GCA_035296945.1 Reyranella sp. | reverse complement strand
AACGGCTACGAGCTGTCCGCCGCCACAGCAGCACTGCCCGCGGGGACATCGCGCGCCGACACCTGGCGCAAATGGTTCAAGGACTTCGTAAAGCATTTCGTCGGCGGCCACCGTTCGCGCTACCAGCCGATCCTGACCTGCCTCCGGCTGACATTGAGCACCGGGCTGGCGACGCTTCTCGCCGTCGTCATCGCCTATCGCGCGCTCGGCTGGATCGGCGCCTGGCTGTGGTACGCGGCCACGCGCACCATCGGCGTCGACGATCTCGCGACATGGCAGATCATCGCCAACGTACTGGCCGTATTCATCGGCAGCCCGAGCGATCTCGACGGCGGCATCCTGCTCGACGCCGCCCGCATCGCCCTGTTGGCGGCGGTGCTGGAACATGCCGTCGCGAGCCAGCGGACGCCGCGTCCGGCGACGGCGGCGACTACCTGAACACGAGATAGGCGGGCCGCGCTCCGCCGATGGTGATCGACAGAGCGAGGCCTGTCGCGCCCTCGGGAACGGTGAAGGTTTCGGCCATCGTGATGGTCTTGCCCTTCTCCGCTCGTGCCAGGCCATAGCAGCGCGGCTTGTCGGCAGCAGCGGGCCGGCCTTGCCGCACGGTCCGGCCCGGCAGGAAGACCGGCAGCCAACGCCGGCCCTTGTCGTCAGTGAGGACGACCGCGCAGGGGCCGGCCTGGAGAAGCGCCGGATCGTCGACCGCGGCATCGAACTCGGCAACGATCAGGGTCGTCTCCGGCGTGGCGCCCGGCAGGCGCGTCAGCCCGGTCAGTTGCCATTGCGCGCCGGCATAGGCCTGCGTGGTCCCGCGCTCGACGGCGATGGGCGTGCGGAACTCGCTGCGACGCCATTCCGACAGGCTGTCCCAGGAATTCACGACAATCGCCAGCGGCAGGACGACCGCCAGGGCCGCGAGGCTCAGCCAATAGCGGCATCTTTCGCTCATGCCGGTCGCCGCCGTCATTCGGCGCTCACTGTCCAAGGCACGCGGCCCTGGCCGCGCGCAAGCACAAGGCCGGATCGGATATCGGCCGGCTTGGCGCCCGCCATGTCTACGCGGGCCTGTTCGGCAAGCGGCGCCCAGGCCGAGCGCGCGATGAGGAGCGTGCCGCCGGCCACCTGGCCTTCAGGAATCTCGAAGGCCATCAACACGGGCATCGGCAGGCCAGGCTCGAGCCGTTGTCCCGGCAGCATTCCAGGCAGCGACGACAGACGCTGGCTCATGGCATAGCGGACGCCGTTGGCGCCGAGCCATTCGGCCGACAGCAGCGTCAGGCTCTCGGTGCGCGCTTCCGCCGTACCCTCCACCAGCACCCACACGCCCGAGGTGGTGAAGTTGCTGTCGCGGGCAGCGCCCTTGGTCGCGACGGTCCGCGCCAGCTGCACCTTGGCGATGTCGATGGCGAAGGCGCGCCCTTCGAGACGATGGCCGAGCTTGCCCGCGACCGGACGCGGCGCGGTGATCTCGCCATAGCCCGGCGTCGTGCGTTGCATGCCGTAGAGCACCGCCGCCGCCAACGCCAGGCCGCCAAGTCCCTTGAGGACGGCGCTCACGGGCCGCTGCCGACGGCGAGCGTGACCACGGCCGCCGGATCGCGGTCGAACCAGCCCGGCGCACCGTAGAGATTGTCGCGCCGCTTGTGGATCTGGCTCGTGACCTTGAGCCGCAATTGCTGCGGCACCGGCACGGCCTGCGGCCATTCCCAGGCGGCGATCATGCGCTCCGGCATGTCAGGCTGCAGGCCGCCCGCCACCGATCTATCGCGCGCGAGATAGAAGGCGGGCGGCGGCAGGTTGGGCACCGGCGGCTCGAGGGTGAACAGGCGCAGGAAGGCGTTGCTGGTCGAGGCCGAGCGGTTGTCGAGGTCGAACTCGACCATCAGCAGCTTCTTGGGCGTCGACGGCTTGATGCCGGTCGGCGGGATCGAGCCGGTCCGTGCGTCGCGGAAGGTGATCGTCCATCGGCCGGTATCGATCGGCTGACCCGGTGCGGCGAGCGGCACGGGCTTGGGATTGGCCGCGTCGTAGACCGTCATGGCAAACGAGATGGCCGCCGCAGCAGCCGCGCCCACGCTGGCGACCACGAACGCAAACAGACGACGGCGCCATGTCAGGCGTTGCTCGGCGGACATGGCCCTCAGATGGGGCCGATGCCACGGCTCATCAATGGTCGCTCAGTCAGCGGCGGCCGTCGAAGGCGAGCCGCACGGCGAGGCCCGCGAACACCGTCGCCAGCAGCATCTGCGGCAGCAGCCGCCAGCGGCCGCTTGCCGAGAACAGTCGGCCAAGGCGGCTCGCCATCAGGATGACGACGCCGTTCACGACCAGGCCGATCGCGTTCAGCACCGTCGCCAGCACCATGATCTGCAGCGCCACCGATCCTGCTTCCGGCCGCACGAACTGCGGGAACAGCGCCAGCACGAACAGCGCCATCTTGGGATTCAGGAGGTTGGTCAGCAGCCCCTGGCGGAACATGACGCCGACCGGGTGATTGCTGAGCCCGGCGGTCGGTGCGAACACCGTGCCGTCCGACCGGAACGTCTTCCAGGCGAGCCACAGCAGGTAGGCCGCACCGGCGTAGCGCACGATGTCGTAAGCGACCGGCACGACCAGGAACAATTCCGACAGGCCGAGCGCTGCGGCCAATGCATGACAGAACGTGCCGGCCTGGATGCCGGCCAGGGTCGCGAAGCCCGACACCTTGCCCTGGCTGGCGCTGCGCGAGGCGATCAGCAGCATGTCGGGGCCCGGGCTCATCGTCAGCGCCAGGGCGGCGATGCTGAAGAGCGCAAGCGTCGAAAGATCGACCACGCGGCTAGAAAGCCTTGTCGGTCAGAAACTTCAGGAACGTCGTGAGGTCAGGCCTGGCCTTGTTCTTCTCGCAATAGGCGGTGAACTCGGCCGGCGTGACGTCGACCATCTTCACGGCATGCCGGCGCGCCTTCCAGTCGGCCATCTTCTTGGCCTCGCGGAAGTGCCATTCCTCGTAGCTGCAGGACGGGTAGTGCCGGACGAGCTTCTGGAGGGCCTCGTGATCCGAGGCGGATTTGACGCGGGCAAAATATTGGACCGTCATTGTGCCTTCAGTTCAATCCATAGAGACGCGCCACGTTATCGTGGACGATCTTCTTCTGCACGCTGTCGGAGAAACCGGCAAGGTTTTCGCGCAACGTCTCGCGTGAGTTCGGCCAGATGCAGTCAGGGTGCGGATAATCCGCCCCCCAGATGATGTTGTCCTCGCCGATCAGAGGCACGATCGGTTCGAGGTACTTGTCCTGCTGGTAGGTGACGTAGCCCTGGCGGCGGAAATAGTCGCTGGGCTTCATCTTGAAGCCGAGCGCGCGGGCGCGGTCGTGATACTCGGTATCCAGCCGATCAAACACATAGGGCAGCCAGGTCACGCCCGATTCGCCCAGCACGAAGTT
>DATGZZ010000486.1:0-3403 GCA_035296945.1 Reyranella sp. | reverse complement strand
AGCCCGGCCACCGCGAAGCCGCCGCTCGGTTGCAGCCAGACCTGCTCCAGCGCCGAGGCGAGATAGTAGTCGGAGAAGTGCGTGCCGCCGCTGCCCAGCGATTCGGCAAAGCCCAGCGCGAACTTGCCCTTGCCGCGGAAGTGGGCGATCGCCTGGCGCAGCTCTTGGATGCGGCCGAGGCCCGCCGATTCGTCGCCGATGTCGACGAACAGGCCGACGACGCGCGGATCGTCGGCGGCCTGCCACAGGAGCTGCACGGTTTCGACGATGTCGCGCTTGCTGCCGAACAGGTCACCGCCCAGCAGGCTGCTGCTGGTCGATTCCGACGGCACGTCGCGCAGGTCGAGCGACACGACGATGTTTTGCGGCAGCGGCTTGGTGGTAAAGGGCGCCGAGGCGAGGAAGGCGGCGCAGCCGCCGATTCCGAGCAGGGTGAGGGTGCCCACGGTCGCCAGCAGGCCGACGATGAATCGCCACATGGCGAAGTCTCCGTTTCAGAGATTCAGGATTTGACGAGATTCGGCCGGAAGGTCCTGACGGCGTCAAGCATCGCCGACGCCTTGGTGTCGAGCCCGTTGTCGCGCACCAGCACGGTCGTGGGCTGCCCGCGCACCGGACGCAGGCTGTCGTCGAAGCCCCACATGCTGAGGCGCAGGTTGGCGGCAATGAAGGCCTGGTCAGCAAGGCCGATTTCGAGTTGCGGGCGCATCGCCAGCCGGCGCAGGCGCACCCAGTTGATGTCGTCCCATGTGAAGTGGCTGTTGCGGCCGAAGCCCAGTCGGATGCCGTCGTGGTCGATGACGACTTGCGGCTCGCGATTGCGGATGCGGCTGACGCCCAGGACGACGTAGTAGAGCACCGCAATCGCCAGCACGAGGAACAGCACGAAGTTCGGGTCGTTCAGCGACAGTGTCGGCGCTTTTGCCGGGTTGTTGATGAAGTGCACAATCGCCACGACGACCATGCCCAGCGAGATCGCCGCCATGCTGCCGTTGTGCAGGGTGCTGTAACGCACCGTCACCGGCTGGGCGGCCATGCCCGTGGGCTCAGCCGCACTGCGCGCGATGGCGCAGCAGATGATCGGCCAGCACGACGGCCATCATCGCCTCGGCGACCGGTGTCGCGCGGATGCCGACGCAGGGATCGTGACGGCCCTTGGTGCGCAACTCGACCTCGTTGCCGAAGCGGTCGATGCTGCGCACATTGTGCAGGATCGAACTGGTCGGCTTCACGACCAGGCGGCAGACGATGTCCTGGCCGGTCGAGATGCCGCCCAGGATGCCGCCGGCGTGGTTGCTGAGGAAGGCCGGCGCACCGTCCTTCATGCGCATCTCGTCGGCATTGTCCTCGCCGCTCATCGCCGCCGTGGCGAAGCCGTCGCCGATCTCCACACCTTTCACCGCGTTGATGCTCATCAGCGCCTTGGCAAGGTCGGCATCGAGCTTGTCATACACAGGATCGCCCAGGCCGACGGCGATGCCGGAGGCCACGACCTCGATGACCGCACCGACCGAGCTGCCGCGCTTGCGCACGTCGTCGAGATAGCCTTCCCAGCCCTGTGCCGCCTGGCGGTCGGGGCACCAGAAGGGATTGTCCACCGTGGCGTCCCAGTCCCACTTGGCGCGGTCGATCTTCTGGGTGCCGAGCTGGATCACGGCGCCGCGGAGCTTGACGCCGTCACCCAGGATCTTGCGGGCGATGGCGCCGGCGGCGACGCGCACCGCCGTCTCGCGCGCCGATTGCCGGCCGCCGCCGCGATAATCGCGCACGCCGTATTTCTTGAAGTAGGTGTAGTCGGCGTGGGAGGGGCGGAAACTGTCCTTGATCTCCCCATAGTCGCGCGAGCGCTGGTCGACGTTGTCGATGTGCAGCGCGATCGGCGTGCCGGTGGTGACGCCCTCGAACACGCCGGACAGGATCTTCACCGTGTCCGGCTCCTGGCGCTGGGTGACGAAGCGCGACTGGCCGGGCCGGCGCTTTTCCATCCACACCTGGATGTCGGCTTCGCTCAGCGGGATGCGCGGCGGCGTGCCGTCGACGACGCAGCCGATCGCCGGCCCGTGGCTTTCGCCCCAGCTGGTGAACCGGAAGAGGGTGCCGAAACTGCTGCCGGCCATGGCTGCCGGCCTCCGTCCTACTCGCCCTCGAAGTTGCCGAGCAGTTCGGCGATCTGCTTGGCCGACGAGGTGTTGATCATGCCGACGACGTGGTAGCCGCCGTCGACATGCATCACTTCACCGGTCATGGCGGTGCCGAGATCGGACAGCAGGTAGAGGGCGGCGTTGCCGACTTCCTCCTGGGTGATGTTGCGCTTGAGCGGCGAGTTGAGCTCGTTCCACTTCAGTATATAGCGCCCGTCGTTGATGCCGGCGAAGGCCAGCGTCTTGATCGGACCGGCCGAGATGGCGTTGACGCGGATCTTCTGCTCGCCCAAGTCGGCCGCGAGATAGCGCACGCTGGCCTCGAGGGCGGCTTTGGCCACGCCCATGACGTTGTAGTGCGGAATGACGCGCTCGGCGCCGTAGTAGGTGAGCGTGAGCAGGCTGCCGCCGTCCTTCATCAGGGGCACGGCGCGCTGCGCCACCGCCGTCAGCGAATAGCAGCTCACGTTCATGGTGAGCTGGAAGTTCTCCGGCGAGGTGTCGAGATAGCGGCCGCGCAGCTCGTCCTTGTTGGAGAAGGCGATGGCATGGACCACGAAATCCAGCTTGCCCCACTGCTTCTCGACCTCGGCGAAGGTCGCGTCGATGCTGGCGGCGTTGGTGACGTCGCAGGGCACGATGATCTTGGCGCCGACCGAGTTGGCCAACGGCCGAACGCGCCGTTCCAGCGCCTCGCCCTGGAAGGTGAACGCCACCTCCGCGCCGTGGTCGTGGCAGGCCTTGGCGATGCCCCAGGCGATCGAGCGTTCATTGGCAACGCCCATGACGAGGCCCTTTTTACCGGCCATCAATTGTCCAGCTACGGTCATGCTCCGGTTCTAGCGGGGGATGGCTAGCGGGACAAGATGCCGGTGGTCTTGCCGCCCACAGCCCCTCATATTGTGGTGTCATGATCCCTGAAAAGTCCGATCCGTTAGAACTTTTCGCCGCGTGGTACGCCGAAGCCGACAAGAGCGAACCCAACGATCCGTCGGCGTTCAGCCTGGCCACGGTGGGGCCGGATGGCATGCCGGCGGTGCGTATGGTGCTCCTCAAGGGCTTCGACGCGTCCGGCTTCGTCTTCTACACCAACCATGAAAGCCGCAAGGGCGAGCATCTGCTGGCCCGTCCCAAGGCTGCCATGCTGTTTCACTGGAAGTCGCTGCGCCGCCAGGTGCGCCTCGAAGGGCTGGCAGCCCCGACCACGGCCGAGGAGGCCGATGCCTACTTCGCCAGCCGCGACCGCGGCGCCCAGATCGGCG
>DATGZZ010000485.1:0-4397 GCA_035296945.1 Reyranella sp. | reverse complement strand
AGCCCGGCCACTTCGCCGCCTATGTCGACGAGGCGGCCGAGCGGCTGATGCGGCTCTACGGCGACCGTGCCGCCGGCCGCCAGCTCAACCTCGCGCCGGTCGTGGTCGTGGCCTACAGCGGCGGCTACCTGTCGGCGGCCTACGCGCTCGACCGCGGCGGTGCCACTCATCGCGTCAAGGGCGTGATCCTGATGGACGCGCTCTACGGCGACGAGGACAAGTACGCGGCCTGGCTGGCGGCGCGCCGGCGGCAGGCCTTCCTGCTCAGCGCCTACACCGAATCCACCAAGGACGAGAACGCCGCCTTGCAAGGCCTGCTCGACAAGAAGCACGTGGCTTACGCCAGGACGCTGCCGGCGGCCCTCAATCCCGGCACCGTGGCCTTCGTGCCGTGCGGCGGGCTCGACATGCATGGCGATTTTGTTACGCGCGCGTGGCGGCCCGATCCGCTGAAGGCCGCGCTGGCGATGATTCCCGGTTATGCGGCGGTTCGTGATAAGAAGAGCGCATGAGCGATCCCCTGCGCCAGGAACTTTTGGACATCTTCGTCGGCCGCGCCACCAAGCGTTACGGCTTGAGCGCGATCAACCAGCTCCAGCACGCCCTGCAGGCCGCGGCCCACGCCGAGGCCGAAGACGCGCCGGCCGCCACCGTGCTCGCCTCGCTGCTGCATGACGTCGGCCACATGATCCATCAGCTTGGCGAGGATCCCGCGGCGCGCGGCGTCGACGACGTGCACGAGGAACTCGGCGCCAGGTGGCTGGCCGAGCGCTTCGGCCCCGCGGTCAGCGAGCCGGTCCGCCTGCATGTCGCGGCCAAGCGCTATCTCTGCACCGTCGAGTCCGACTACTTCGGCAAGCTCTCGCCCGATTCGGTTAGAAGCCTGAAGCTGCAGGGCGGCCTGATGTCGCCCGACGAGGTCGCTGAGTTCCGCGCCAATCCCTATCACGCCGAGGCCGTGCGCCTGCGCCGCTATGACGAGGCCGCCAAGGACCCGCGCGCTAAAACGCCGGACTTCGACCACTACCTGCGCCACGTCACAGCCTGCCGTCTCTGATCATGATCGGCCGCAAAGACGTCGAGGCCGCCTGGAGCCTCATCCGACCGCATGTCCGCCGCACGCCGGTGCTCGAGCTGTCCGCCGGGTCGCTGGGGCTCGAGGCGCCGCTGGTGCTGAAGCTCGAATCGCTGCAGGTCAGCGGCACCTTCAAGGGCCGCGGTGCCTTCCACAAGCTGCTCGCGTCGAAAGTGCCGGCGGCCGGAATCGTCGCAGCCTCGGGCGGCAATCACGGCGTGGCCGCGGCCTATGCCGCGCGCGCCCTCGGGCACAAGGCCGAGATCTTCGTGCCGACCATCTCCTCGCCCGCCAAGGTGGCGCGTCTGAAAAGCTGCGGCGCCATCGTCCACCAGATCGGCGCCGTCTATGCCGAGGCACGCGCGGCATCGGAGACGCGCGCTGCCGAAACCGGCGCGCTCATGGTCCAGGCCTACGAGGATCCCGTGGTGTTCGCGGGTGCCGGCAGCGTCGCGCTGGAATTCGCCGAGCAGGCAAAGTTCGACACGTTGCTGGTGGCGGTTGGCGGCGGCGGGCTGATCGCCGGCTGCGCGGCGGCGATCGGCGAAGGCACGAAGATCGTGGCCGTCGAGACCGAAGGCACGCCGACCTTGCACGAGGCGCTGCGCGCTGGCCGCCCGGTCGACGTGAAGATCTCCGGCATCGCCGCCGATGCGCTGGGTGCCAGCCGCATTGGCGTGCCGAATTTCGAGGTCGCCCGCAAACTGGTGCGTGAGTCGGTGCTGGTGAATGACGACGCCGTGCGCAAGGCGCAGCGCGCCTTGTGGGAGGACCTGCACGTGATCGCCGAGCCGGCAGGCGCGACCGGCCTCGCCGCTCTGATGGCCGGTGCCTACCGACCGGCGCCCGGCGAACGCGTGGCGACGCTGATCTGCGGCGCCAACACCGATCCGGGCTCGGTGGCGTAGCTAGCGCGTAACGCTGGTGACC
This sequence comes from Reyranella sp., assembly GCA_035296945.1. GTDB lineage: Bacteria > Pseudomonadota > Alphaproteobacteria > Reyranellales > Reyranellaceae > Reyranella. Next base: position 2,392 of record DATGZZ010000485.1, on the reverse strand, counting down.
ACCGCGCGGTTGGCCTTGCCGGTGCCGTCGCTGTAATCGAAGCGGATGGCATACTTGTCGGCGGGTGAGATCCACCAGCGCGACACGGCGCGGTGTCCGCCGGCGCCCTGTTCCTGCATCTCGATCAGGAAGGTGTCGATCATGGCCTCGCCCGGACCGCTGCGCTTCTCGTAGCGCACCACCGTCAGGATGTAATTCCAGGTCTGGCCGCCGGCGCTGTAGCGCGCCTCGATCTTTTTGCCGACCTCGAGAGGCCACAAGCGCTCCGGCTTCAGCGCATCGATGAAGGCCGACATGTCCCGGCCATCGGGCGAGGGATTGTCGAACAGCAGCGCGCGCAGCCTATAAGGCTTGCCGCCCGCGATCTCCATGGTGCAGTCCATGCCGTCGCGGCCCTTGGCCACCACCTTGGTGCCATTGTCGTAGGTGAAGGCGGTGCCCGGATCGGGACAGGCGAAGTCCATGGTCTGGGCGGCCACGGCGGACGGGAGCAGGGCGGCCATCACAACCGCGGCAGAGCGAAGCATCATGAGTCGATCATAGCGTGCGACGGTCAGCCCGCCAGCCAGATGTCGTGCCAGCTCGCCGCCAGGTAGGCCGGGTCGTTGGAGTGATTGCGCACCCGGGCGCTGGCCAGCGTGATCGACTCGAGCTCGACCAGCGGCAGGTCGGCGCATTCCACGGTGGTGATCTTCTGGAATTCGGCGACCAGCGCCTTGCGCTTGCCGGGGTCGGTCTCGACCTTGATCTTCTCGACCAGGGCATCGACCTCGTCGGTATGGAAGCCCGAGGCGTTGCGGAAGGGCACGCCCTTCCGGATGCCGTCGGAGGTGAAGTACTGCGTCGTTGACGGCACGGGTTCCGACGCGCTGGCCTTGTTGGAGATCGCCAGGTCGAAGTCGTAATCGGTGTAGAGGCGTCTGATCGAGGTCGCCCGGTCGGGGACCGTGAGATTGATGCCCACGCCGACATCCTCCAGCCCCTGCTTGACGATGGCGCCGACCTTGCCGTTCTCGGCAAACCAGCCGGCCGCCACAAGGTTCAGTGTGAAGCGCTTGCCACCGGCCTTCTTCGGATAGCCTGCCGCGTCGAGCAGGGCCGCGGCCTTCTTGGGATCGAAGGCGGTGCTGAAAATGTCCGACGAGAAGAAGGCACTGTTGGTCGAGGCGATCGGGCCCGTCCCCGGCCGCGCATAGCCGAAGTACACTGTCTTGGCGATCAGGCTGCGGTCGACGGCGAAGAACATCGCCTGCCGCACCTCGCGCTTAGCGAAGATCGGGTTGCGCATGTTGACCTCGAGGGTGGTCGACCACACGGCTTCCTCATAGCCCTTGGCGGTGGCGACGAACTTGGACGTCGCGACGAGCCGCTTGATGTCGGACGGCTCGACGGGATTGAGCACGCCGATATGGATGTCGCCCGCCTCGATGGCGGCGGCGCGGCCGGCCGGGTCGCGGATGTAGCGGATGATCAGCTGGTCGAGGTAGGGCGTGCCCTGGCGCCAGTAGGCGTCGTTGCGGGCGTACTCGAAATGGCTGCCACGCACCCATTGCTTGAACGTCCACGGGCCGGTGCCGACCGGTGCGTCGTTGACCGGGTTTTTAGCAGGATCGCTGCCGGCATAGACGTGGCGCGGCACGATGTAGTTCACCGGGCCGCAGAGCAGGGAAGAGAAGAAGAACTCGGGCACAGGCTTGCTGAAGCTCACCACCACGGTGTCGGCATCGGGCGCGGCAACGCCCGCGAAGTCGGTCAGGGACGCGGCGGCGGCATGCTTCTTCCAGATCTCGTCGATCGAATAGACGACGTCATCGGCGGTCATGTCCTTGCCGTCGTGGAACTTCACGCCCTTGCGGATCTTGATGGTGTAGGACTTGAAGTCGGCGGCCGGCTTCCAGGCCTCGGCGAGCTCGCCCTGGAACTCGCCATCCATCCGCCGGCTGGCCAGGCGCTCGAGCAACTTGGACGAGGAGAAGGTGGGCGACGGTCCGCCGCCTGCGGGGACGTAGCAGGCCTGCGGCTCTCCGCCGCCCCAGGTCGCAACCAGCGTGCCGCCGCGTTTCGGCGTCTCCTGCGCACGCGCCGGGCCGCCGGCAAGGGCGGCCGTCAGGATGCCGGATGTGAACGCGCGACGAGAAACCCTGGTCATTCCCGGATTCAGACCGCAGGCGTGTGGCTTTATGCGGGCAGCGTCGAATAGGTCGCGCGGCCTACCGCCAGCAAGGCTTTCTGCTCGTTAAACACGTCGACATCGACCACGCCCACGCTCTTGCCGGCGCGCCGCACCTTTGCGCTGATGACCAGCCCGGTCTTGATGGCCGGCCGCAGGTAATCGACGCGGAAGTTGATGGTCGGCAACCCCCGGCGCAGCGCCATGATCAGTGCGTAGTCG
>DATGZZ010000484.1:0-10158 GCA_035296945.1 Reyranella sp. | reverse complement strand
CGACGCTTGTAGTAGGCGAGCAGGTCGGCGGTGGCCGCGCCGGCGACCTTGCCGATGCGATTGGCCAGGCCATCCTCGGTGACGGAGCGGTTCCACACCTCGTCGTCGAGTGCAAAGAAGATCGCCGCTTCGTCCTTGGTGCCGCCGATCATCAGCGGGATGTCGTCCGACAGCGCCGGCGCTGCGGGATCGAACGGCTGGCCGGGCAGCGCGGAGCCGTCGATCACCGGACCGAAGTTGTAGCGGTCGAGCAGCGGCTGGCGCGGGCGCGGCAGCGTCGCCTGCGCCGGCACGACGGCTTCCTGCAGGCGCTCCAGCGGCAAGGCCTGCAGCGCGTCGAGCTGGTCGGGCCGCAGCCCGAGATGTTTCAGCACCGCGTCGGCCAGCCGCGTCGTGCGCTCGCGTTCGGCGAAGCGCACGCTGGCGCCGCTCTGGATGATGGCCTTGTGAAATAGCCCCTTGGCGCGCGGCATGGCCAACAGCGCACTCACCTTCCCACCGCCGCCGGACTGGCCGAAGATCGTGACATTGGTCGGATCGCCGCCGAAGCGGCCGGCATGCTCGCGCACCCATTCGAGCGCGGCGACCAGGTCGAGCACGCCGGCATTGCCGGACTGGGCGAAGCGCTCGCCGCCCGCCTGCGACAGATCGAGATGGCCGAAGATGTTCAGGCGATGGTTGACCGCCACGACCACCACATCGTTGCGTTGCGCCAGCCGCGTGCTGTCGTAGCGCGGCGAGTTGGCCGAGCCGTACGAGAACGCGCCGCCATGCAGCCAGACCATCACTGGGCGCCGCGCGGTGTCGAGGCCGGGCGTCCAGACATGCAGCGTCAGGCAATCCTCGCCCACCGGCAGTGTATCGACCGGGCCCCACACGGTGGCGAGCTCCGGGCGCTGCTGGGCGGCAGGGGCTTGCGGCGAGCGGCCGGCGTAGGCGGTCGCTTCGCGCACGCCGGCCCACGGTGCTGGCTTGCGCGGCGGCATGAAGCGGTTGGGGCCTGCGGTCGAGGCGCCGTAGGGGATGCCCTTGAAGACATGCACGCCGTGCGACGTGACGCCTTTGACGCGGCCGGAAGCCGTCTCGACGACCGGCGATTCGCTGGTTTGGGCGGAGCGCTGCGTCAGCGTATCGACATCACCGGCCATGGCGCGTTCTCCCGTTTTGCGGACCGGAGCCTGCGCGTGCTGCCGGGCCGCGTCAACGGTGGCTCATGCTCTTCCAGACCGCGAGCCTCCAGGCTCGCTCATGAGCTTGAGCGAGCCTGGAGGCTCGCGGTCCGGAAGACGCCTACTCCGCCATCACGTGCTTCACGCGGGCCTTGGCAAGTGCTGCGTTGAGCTGGGCGATGTCGCCCTTCACCAGCGCCTCGAACTTGGCGACCTCGCTGTCGACCTTGGCCATGACCTCGCGCGATACCTCCCTCGTCTGGGTGGTCGGCGGCCGGTCGGCGGTGGTCGCCATGGCGACCATGTCGATCAGCGTGTCGTTGAGGCCCGCCGGATTGCGCAGCACGTCGCGCACCGACTTGCGATGCGGATCGACCATCACGCTCTCGATGGCCGAGAGCTTGCGGACGATACCCTCGGCGCGGTTCTTGAGCGCGCGCTCGCCCCTGCCGAGATGGCCGGTCGCCTCCTCGAGCTGGCGCTTCATCTTGCGCAGGCGATTGACCGCCTGTTTCAGCTTGGACACCGACGCGATCAGCTCCTTGTGCAGGCCGAACTGCGCGGCGTACTCGGCCGCTGTGGTCGGCAGCCGCGGGTCCTTGACCACGGTGAACTTGGCGGCGTGGCTCTTGCTCTTGCCCTTCTCGCCCACGGTCAGTTCCACGCCGTAGGTGCCGGGCACCACGGTGGGGCCCGGCGGGTTGTCGGGATCGGGTGCCAGGGGCTTGGGCCGCGGCGGCGCCAGGCCGTAATCCAGCTTGGTCGGCCCGGGATACTTCATGTCCCAGACGAAGCGGTTGAGGCCGGGCTTGGCGTCCGGCCGCCGCGCCGGCGGCAGCGAGGTGTCGTTGCTCGTGCAGTCGACGATCTTGCGCCCGCTCGAATCGCGGAAGGTGAGCGTTACCGGTCCAGTGTCCTTCTCCGACAGCCAGTAGTAGACGATGGCGCCGTTGGGTGGGTTCTCGCCGACATCGAGATGCTCGCGATAGCGCGTGCCATCGGCCCGTTCGACCATCACCGTGCTGCCGTCGATGCCGAAGGCCGGACCGTAGGCCACGCCGGTGCGCACGTTGGCGCCGGCGCTCCAGTGCAGCTTGGTGCGGACAGCCGTGCGCGGTGCGAACAGGCGCGTGCCCTTGCGGCCGTCAGCCAGGCCGCGCAGGGCCGTCACGTCGTCGAGGATCCAGAACGAGCGGCCGTGCGTCGCCGCCACCAGGTCGCTGTCCTTGAGCTTCATGTCGTAGACCGGCACGTTGGGCAGGCCGGCCATGCGCGTCCACGTCGCCCCATCGTCGAGGCTGAAATGGATACCCGTCTCGGTGCCGACATAGAGCAGGCCCTTGGCAACGGCATCGGCGCGCACGACGCGGCTGATCTCGTCCTTCGGCAGGTTGCCGTTGATCGACTTCCAGCTCCGCCCGCCGTCGGTGCTCTTGAACAGGTGCGGCCGGTAGTCGGCGAGCTTGTAGCGCGTCGCGGCCACGTAGATCGTGTCGGCGTCGTGCGCCGAGACTTCGACGCAGCCGACATAGGCCAGTTCAGGCATGCCCTTGGGCGTCACGTCCTTCCAGCTCTTGCCGCCGTCACGCGTGACATGGACCAGACCGTCGTCGGTCGACGCCCAGATCTCGTCGCGGCGATGCGGCGATTCGACGACGCAGGCGCAGGTCGCATGGACCTCCGCGCCGGCGCTCTCGCGCGTGATCGGCCCGCCCGACGCGCCCTGGCGCTTGCGGTCGTTCAGGCTGAGGTCGGGCGAGATGCGCTCCCAGTTCATGCCCTCGTCGCGGGTGCGGAACACGCAGTTGCCGCCGGCATAGAGCGTGCCCGGATCGTGCGGCGAGAACACGATGGGGAAGGTCCAGGCAAAACGGTACTTCAGGTCTTCGGGCGCGATGCCCGTCGACTCTTCCGGCCAGACATTGACGAGCTGGATCTGCCGCGTGCGGTGGTCATAGCGCTGCAAGGCGCCGGCGCCGCCCGGGCTCGAGCCGATGGCGCCGACATAGACGATGTTGTGGTCGCGCGGATCGACGGCGATGAAGCCCGATTCGCCGGTGCCGGGATAGGAGCAGTCAGCGAGCGTGATGACGCCCCATTCCGAGGCGCTCGGCACCGAGATCGAGGTGTTGTCCTGCTGGGTGCCGTAGACGCGGTAGGGATACTGGTTGTCGACGTCGATGCGATAGAACTGCGCGGTCTTCTGGTTGTAGATCGTCGACCACGTGGCGCCGCCGTTGAACGAGATGTTGGCGCCGCCGTCGTTGCCCTCGATCATCCGCGACGGGTCCTTGGGATCGATCCAGAGGTCGTGGTTGTCGCCATGCCGCGTCGTGACCTCGCTGAAGGTCGTACCGCCGTCGGTCGACTTCCACATCTGCAGGTTGGTGACATAGACCGTGTCGCCATGGCCTGGGTCGGCGAAGACGTGGGTGTAGTACCAGGGTCGGTGCATCAGGTCGCGGTTGGGCGACACCATGGTCCAGCGCATGCCGAAGTCGTCGGAGCGGTACAGTCCGGTCTTGTCGCCCTCGGCCTCCACAAGCGCCCAGACGCGACCCGAACGGGCGGGCGAGATCGACACGCCGATCTTGCCCAGCATGCCCGTGGGCAGGCCGGGCTTGGTCGAAATCTCCTCCCAGGTGTCGCCGCCGTCGGTGCTGCGGAACAGGCCACTGCCCGGCCCGCCGCTGGAAACGTTCCAGAAGTTGCGCTTGGCCTCCCACATCGAGGCGAACAGCAGGCGTGGGTTGTTGGGATCCATGGTGAGGTCGATCGTGCCCGCGACGTCACTGCGGTAGAGGATCCGCTCCCAGGTCGCGCCGCCGTCTTTGGAGCGGTAGACGCCGCGCTCGCTGTTGGGCCCGAAGATATCGCCCAGCACCGCGACATAGACGAGGTCGGGGTTCTGCGGATGGATGCAGATCCGGCCGATGAACTTGCTGTTCTTCAGGCCGATATGCTTCCAGCTCCGGCCGGCATCGGTCGACTTGTACATGCCGTCGCCATAAGAGACGTCGAGGCGGATCGCGGTCTCGCCGGTGCCGGCATAGATCACGTTGGGATCGGAAGGCGCCACGGCGATGGAGCCGACGGCCGAGGTGCCCATGTAGCCGTCCGACACGCAGCGCCAGAACACGCCGCCATCCTCGGTCTTCCAGATGCCGCCGGCGCAGGCGCCGAAATAGAACACCATCTTGTTGACGGGATCGCCCGAAACGGCGACGACGCGACCGCCACGCGAGGGACCAATGCAGCGCCACTTGAGCGCGTCGAAACCCGGCGACGCGGGCAAGTTCTTTTTCGAAGCCATGTGTGGGAGGGCCGATCTCTTCAGGTGACGAAGAGTGCGACCGTAAGTCAGGTTCGCAGGGCAAGGCAATCGACTTTGACAGGTCCTGCCTCCCAGCCTCCAATCGGCCGCGCCGAACAAAGGTGGACAATGGCCGACACGCTTCCGACCGCAACCCGCGTCTCCGACCCCGGCATGCGCGCGCTGTATCAACTGCAAAACCGCTGGCAGGCCTGGCTCGACGTCGAGGCCGCCCTCGCCCACGCCCAGGCCGCGCTCGGCATCATTCCCGCCGAGGCCGCGACGGCTATTGCTGCAAAGGCGAAGCTCGAGTTGATGGACCGCAAGCGCATCGACGAAGGCTTCGCGCGCACCGGCCATACGCTGGTGCCGCTGGTCTGGGAACTCGGTCGCATCGTCGGCGAGCCGCATGGCGGCTGGGTGCATTGGGGTGCCACGACGCAGAACATCACGCAGACCGGTGATCTTCTGGTATTACGCCAGGCGCACGCGATCATCCTCCGCCAGATCGGCGAGATCCTGGGTGCGATGGCCGATCTTGCCGAACGCACGGCCGACATGCCGATGGCCGGGCGCACGCACGGTCAGCACGCCGTGCCGGCGACCTTCGGCTACAAGGTCGCCGTGTGGATCGACGAGCTGCTGCGCCATGTCGAGCGGCTGCGCCAGGCGGCCCCTCGCCTGTTCGTCGCCATGCTGGGCGGCGGCGCCGGCACCTTCGCGTCGCTCGGCACGCAAGGTCCGCCTGTGCAGGCGGGCATCGGCCGCCAGCTCGGCTTCGGCACGATGGCCGTGCCATCACGCGCGCTGGGCGATCACCTGGCGGAGAACATCTGCATCCTCGGCCTGCTCGCCGCGACCTGCGGCAAGATCGGGCGTGAGGTCTACACCTTGATGAAGACCGAGTTCGGCGAGGTCGAGGAGCCGGTGCCACCCGGCACCGTCGGCAGCTCGACCATGCCGCAGAAGCGCAACCCGAAGCTCTGCCAGGATGTCATCGCCGCGGCCGCCGAGGTGCGCAGCCTGGTGCCGCTGGCGCTCGAAGCCATGACCACCGAGCACGAGGCCGATCGCACCACCAGCCTGATGATGGACAGCGCCGAGGCCCGCGCCTGCATTGCCACAGGCGACATGCTGGCCCGGCTGGGCGAGATCATGCGCGGCCTCAGCGTCGATCCCAAGCGCATGCGGGCGAACCTCGATCTCGGCGGCGGACTGATCATGGCCGAAGCCGTAATGCTCGATCTCGGCGCCGCGATCGGCCGCCAGCATGCGCACGACGTCGTGTACGACGCAGCGCAGGCCGCCTTCGTCGAAGGCAAATCGTTCTCCGACCTTCTGGGCGCGGACAGCCGTTTGACTGCGCACATGGACCAGAAGGCGATCGCCAAACTGCTCGATCCGACCGCCTATACCGGCCTGTGCGCTGACATGGCACGGGAGGGTGTCACGCGTGCCAGAGACGCCGCCACGGCATTAGCGAAGAGCATGTGACGACTGCATCGGTGCCATCCATGCGCCCCAACAAGCTGGCAGCACCGCAGATCGACGGCTTGGTCGAGCGCCAACGGCTGTTTCACGAGATCGAGCAGGCACCCCCAAAGGGCATCGTCTGGATCACCGCACCGCCTGGAGCGGGAAAAACCTCTCTTGCCGCAACCTGGCTCTATTCGGGTCGAAGCACCGCACGGCACGGCCATGCGCTCTGGTATCGCATCGATGAAACCGATGCCGATCCGGTGATCTTCTTCGAAACGCTGGCGCTGGCGGTTGCCGCATTACCGGACAGCGCGCGCAGCGCATTGCCGAGGCTGACCCCCGACGCGCTGCCGAACCTCAAGGCCTTCGCCCGCAACTGGTTCAAGTCCCTCCTGGGCAACAAGCAACGGGCGCCCTATCTGTTCGCGTTCGACGACGTGCATAGTCTTCCTCCGGACTCGGCGGTTGTGGAAATTCTCGCCAGCCTGGCAAGCGCTCTGCTCGCGCAGGACCGACTGTTGTGTCTGTCGCGCGAAAGCCCTCCCGCCCTCTTCCTTGCGGCCGTGCCGAGGAAACGACTCGCCGTCATCAGCGATCTGCGGGTCGAAGCAGGCGAATGGGAGGATTTTGCGCGCGATGTCCCTGGCGCGGATGGAATCGGCCACGCGACATTCATTGCCATGGCACAGCGGTCAGGCCGCTGGATCGCCGATCTTGTCGTCAGGCCATCGTCGCATCCCTCGCTCGATGATCTGCGCACTCACCCGGCCCTGGCGCCCGAGCGGCTGTTTGCCGGCTGTAGCGAGGTCGAACGAAAAGCTCTCCTCGAGACGGCCTTTCTTCAGACTGGCAAGGAAGGGGAGTGGCGGACGCTAGGGGGCGAAAGCGCCATCTCCGTTCTCGCACGGCTCGCTGGTACTTCTGCGCTGGTGACTCGACTGCTCGATGGCGCACTGCATAAGCACGATCTGATCTTCGAGCGCCTCCGCGCTGCCGCCGAGACGGAGCTGGCGCCGGATGCTCTGTCGCAAGCACGGCGGAGAACGGGACGGCTACTGACCGCACGCGGCGAAATGCTCGCCGGTGTCCGCCTGCTGACGCAGGCCGGCGCCGACGATGAGGCCCGCGACCTCATCCTTGGCCAGGCAGCCGATATGATAACGGGCGGCAGGAACCGGGAGCTTGTCGAACTGATCGCCATGCTGTCAGACAGCACGCGGCGTGTGCCGCTGGTGCGGGTTTGGCATGCGACGGGACGCCTGCCGTTCGAGCCGTCAGCCGCCCGTGAGGTGTTTCGGGATGTTTGGCGCTCTGCGAACCCCGCCGAACAACCGGTGGAGTTTGCCAGCGCCCTGATGGGAGACATCAATGCGGCCCTGGCCGACTGGTCGATCGATGCCCAGCTCTCATCGATCATCGATGAGATCGACCGGGCGTTGCCTCTGCTCACGGCGCTGCCTGAGGCGATTCATGGCCGATTGGTGATGACCCGGGCTGTCGCGATGCTGCTCGGTTGCCCCACGCATCGCGACGTGCTGGACGCGCAACAGCATATCGAGTCGGTCCTGCCCCGGTTGCAGGCCGGGCGGCAATTATTGCTCGGCGCCATCTTGGTCAACTATCTCCTGTGGTGGCGAGGCGATCTCGCCGCGGCGCGGCCTTATCTGGACAACCTCGCGCCGTTGGCAAGCCGTCCCGATGTACCGCCGCTTGCGACAATGGCCTGGTACTACGGAGCGCTGACCATTGCCTACCGCGATGGCAATGACGGCGAGGTGAAACGGCTGATGCGGGAGGTCGTGGCCTTTGCGCAAAAATGGGGGACGCAGCATCGCCTCGCCAACGCCTACTGGGTGGCGGCGCAAGCCTATGCCGCGGCCGGCGATCGCGCCGAGGCCGCTGCCTGCATCGAGAGTGCTGTACGGTCTGGCCCGCCGGACGTCGTTGGCGCGCATTTCCTGCGGGCGGCGATCGCGCTCGGTGAAGGAAATGCCGATCTCGCAATAGGCGAGGCGACACCCGCATACGAACGGGCAGGCCAGGCCGGCAACACGCAGCAGCGCGGATTGTTGGCCCTGCAGCTCGCGATGGCCTTTGCCGTCAAAGGGGACGACAGAGCTCGCAAGCACATCGACGAGCTGCACGACCTTGCCGCGCGATCCCACAGCGCCATTTTCCAGTTACACGCTGGCTTGGCGGAGGCATGCCATGCGGCCGCGCAGGATCGAACGGCGGCGTTCGTGGCCGCTTGGAACGAATCGGCACATCTTGCCTGCCAGCTTGGCTTCCGTCGCATCTCGGGGCTCGACGTCGCACACTTTGGTCATCTCGCTAACCTGGCGCTCAATCGAGGCGCCGAGATCGCCGTGACGCGCCGCGTCATCGCGCTCTGGGATCTTCCGCCTCCGCAACGGACAAACGTCCACACCGAATGGCCTTATCGGGTCGACATCAGCTGCCTCGGCCAGTTTGCGATCCAGGTCGAAGGCCGCCGAATCTCGACTGGTTCGGGCAAGGCGCAGCGCAAGCCGCGCGAGCTCCTCTTTCATCTCATTGTCGCCAATGGCCGCGATCTCGAGCAGGACTGGCTCGCTGACGAGCTCTGGCCGGATGCAGATGGCGATCAGTCGCTGCATAGCCTCACCACGACAATCTACCGCTTGCGCAAGCTGATCGGCGCACAGGCCGTCATTCATGAAGACAGCCACGTCCGCCTGAACCCGCTGCGCGTTTCGACCGATCTCGGCCGGCTCCGCGATGCGCTGCGGCGCATCGGGGATGAGACACTGCCGACGACGGACCGTGTGGCGGCGTTCGATCTCGCCCTGCAGCTTTATCAGGGACCGCTTTTGCCGGGTATCGCGATGGCGCCGGTCGTCCTCGAGCGCCAGCGGCAGTTGGCTCTGCTCGCGAACGAGAGTCTCGGGTTCTTGCTGACGCTCGACCCCGCCGATGTGGGGCGTACTCTCCGCTTGAATCGGCTTCGCGCTGCGATCGGTGATGCAATGCTGCCGGACAGCGTCGCGCGCCTGTGGCCGACGTGACCCCGCTGTATTTCGACGCTAGACGCAATCTGTGATCGATCCGTGAGCTAACCGGGCGGGCTCGTCATTTAAACTGCCTGAATCGTAAGCCCCTGATGGCCGGCAGCCGCGAGAGGAAGCGTCAAAATGAGTACGTCCGGCGACGGCAGCAAGCCCTTTCAAACCGGGCTGGTCGATATGGGGGACATCGCCTTCTACAACAATCCCTCCCAAGCCGTCCCCTTTTCGAGCCTCTTAAACGCCGACCTTGCCCCCTTTCCAGGTTCGTTCAGCGAGATCGTGCTGAACGTCACCTGGGCTGACCTGCAACCCACGCAAGACGGTCCGATCGATCCGTCGTCCCTCATCCTCGACGCGATCCAGGCCGTCCAGGCCTACAATCGGCAGTACGAAACGAACCTCGGCATCAAGCTCCGTGTGTGGGGTGGCTTCACGGCGCCCGATTGGGCTCAGAACATCAACGGCCCGCCCATCGCGGTCACCGACAAGGACGGCAACCCCCAGACGATCGGTCGGTTCTGGACCGCCGACTACATCGATGCATGGACCAATTTTCAGAACCAGCTCGCCACCGCCTGGGACAGCAACCCTCTGATCCGCGGCATTTCCAACACGGCCGGCGCCTCCGAGACAGACGAGCCATTCATATCCCTGAATAGCAGCGACATCGCCGCGCTGCAGGCCAACGGCTACACCGATGCGGCCCAACAGCTCGCGCTGCGCGCTGCGATCGCCGACTATTCCCAGTGGTCGACGACGCCGCTCGACTACACGATGAACCTCTTTCATCTGTACGACAGCGGCCGCACCAATCCCGACGCGAACTTCACGCTCGCGGTGCTGCAGCAGGCGCGGAACTCGGCCCACGTGGTCCAGGCCGGCAATCACGCCCTGAACAACCCCTGGCCCTCCGCTGACGCCTTCATTTATTACCAGGCGCAGGCCGACGCGGCCCTCGATCCCGCGACCGTGCCCGGCAGCTTTCAGACGGCGTCCCCGAAGACTCTCGAGTCTTATGCGAACTGGCCCGGCGTTGTCGCCGCCGGCGTCGCGGCAAATGCCGGCGACATCGAACTCTGGGACGGGGCGCCCGGGTTGGTCCCATTCCCTGGTTTCCCCGGTCTCACCTCCAGCCAGGTGCAGGCCCTGGCAA
>DATGZZ010000483.1:0-5775 GCA_035296945.1 Reyranella sp. | reverse complement strand
CCAGGCGGGCTTCAAGCTTCGCCTCTACGACCTCTCGCAGAAGGCGGTGTCTGATTTCATCGGCGCCCATCCCTCGGCGCTGGCGACCGCCTCGCCCAAGGCCGCGGCGCAGGGCGCCGATGCCGTGATCACCATGCTGCCCGATGGCAAGATCGTGCGGCAGGCGCTGATCGAAGACCGCGACCCCGCGCGCGAGGGCATGGCAGCAGGCGCCATCGCCATCGACATGAGCTCGTCCAATCCCGTCGACACCCAGAAGCTCGCGCGCGATCTCGCGGCGCTCGGCGTGGCCCTGCTCGACGCGCCGGTGTCGGGCGGCGTGAGGCGCGCCATCGACGGCTCGCTCAGCATCATGGTGGGCGGCAACGCCGCCGACCTCGAGCGCGCTCGGCCGGCCTTCGCCGCCATGGGCAAGACCATCACGCTCTGCGGTCCGGCGGGCGCCGGGCACGCGCTGAAGGCCCTCAACAACTACCTGTCGGCGGCGGGGCTGGTCGCCATGTGCGAGGCCTTGGTCGTTGGCGAGGCCTTCGGTCTCGATCCCGGCATCATGGTCGACGTGTTCAACAGCTCGACCGGCAGGAGCAACGCCACCGAGGTGAAGGGCCGCCAGTTCGTCGTGCCGCGCAACTTCGCGGCCGGCTTCACCACCGGCCTGATGGCCAAGGACCTGCGCACCGCGGGCGAGGTGGCGCAGCATCTGGAACTCAACATGCCCATGCTGAAACAGGCGGTGGCCTACTGGTCGGACGCCAACGGCAAGCTCGGCGGCTCGGCAGACCACACCGAGATTTTCCGCTATGCTGAGATGCTTGCGGAGGAGGATTCATGAACCCCGCCTTCACGCTCGACAGCACCTACATCCACCTACGTCCCGACGAGAGCGCGCTCGCCATGGAAGGCGGTGCGAAATTTTGGCAGGGCATCGAGGAGCGCCACGACCTCGAGCACGGCCGCCTGATGGGCAGCACCGACCAGAGCAAGGACTGGGATCACTGGGAGCGCCATCCCGCTGGCGACGAGATCCTGACCCTGCTGTCCGGAGAGATGATCATCGTGCTCGAGACCGACGGCGGCGAGCAGCGCGCCACGATCAAGCCCGGCGAGACCTTCATCGTCCCCAGGGGCGTCTGGCACCGCGGCATCGTCAAGGCACCCGGCCGGCTGATGTTCGTCACACCCGGCGCCGGCACCGAGCACAAACCGGTCTGAGTCTCGCCGGAGCGCCGGCTCGTAGTCTTCCGGACCGGCGGCTTGCGGCGTATGTCAGGCAGGCCGGCCTTTGACAGGTTGCGGCCATCCCTGTAAATAAGCGCCACCTAGGGCCCCTGGCGCCGCCTCCCCGGCGGTGATCGACGGGGTCCACATCGAACGACACAGCGCAATTTCACACGGCCGCACCCTGCGGCTCCGGCGCGTGCGTTATCTCCCACCTGATTGAAGACCCATGAACCTCCAAGAACTCAAGATCAAGAAACCGCCCGAACTGCTGGCATTTGCCGAGGAGCAGGGCGTCGAAGGCGCGGCGATGATGCGCCGCCAGGAGCTGATGTTCGCCATCCTCCAGAAGGTCGCCGCCGCCGAGCAGGCGATCTTCGGCACCGGCACCATCGAGGTGCTGCCCGACGGCTTCGGCTACCTGCGCTCGATGGAAGCCAACTACCTGCCGGGCGCCGACGACATCTATGTCAGCCCCACCCAGGTCCGTAAGTTCGGCCTGCGCACCGGCGACACCGTCGAAGGCGAGATCCGCGCCCCCAAGGACGGCGAGCGCTACTTCGCCATGGTGGAGATCAAGAAGATCAACTTCGACGATCCCGATTCGCTGCGCCACCGCATCAACTTCGATTCGCTCACCCCGCTCTATCCCGACCAGAAGCTCAAGCTCGAGATGGAAGGCGGCGCCGCCGTCATGGCGCCGGCCGTCAAGGAAGAGGAAGGCGGCTCGCGCGCCACCTCGTCGGGCCGCGTCAGTTCGCGTCGCACCGGCACGCTCACCAAGAAGGCCGGCACCTCGCCGCAGCAGCAGCTCGACATATCGACCCGCGTGATCGACCTGATCGCGCCGATCGGCAAGGGCCAGCGCGCCCTGATCGTGTCGCCCCCGCGTACCGGCAAGACGGTGCTGCTGCAGAACATCGCCCACGCCATCACCGCCAACAATCCCGAGGTCTACCTCATGGTGCTGCTCGTCGACGAGCGGCCGGAGGAAGTCACCGACATGCAGCGCACGGTGAAAGGCGAGGTCGTGAGCTCGACCTTCGACGAGCCGGCCAGCCGTCACGTCGCCGTCGCCGAAATGGTGATCGAGAAAGCCAAGCGCCTGGTCGAGCACAAGAAGGACGTGGTGATCCTGCTCGATTCGATCACCCGCCTCGGTCGCGCCTACAACACCGTCGTTCCCAGCTCCGGCAAGGTGCTGACCGGCGGCGTCGACGCCAATGCCTTGCAGCGGCCCAAGCGATTCTTCGGCGCCGCCCGCAACATCGAGGAAGGCGGCTCGCTCACCATCATCGCCACGGCGCTGATCGACACCGGCAGCCGCATGGACGAGGTGATCTTCGAGGAGTTCAAGGGCACCGGTAACTCCGAAATCATCCTCGACCGCAAGGTCTCCGACAAGCGTACCTTCCCGGCCATCGACATCACCAAGTCGGGCACCCGCAAGGAAGAGCTGCTGGTCGACCGGGCGACGCTGTCCAAGATGTGGGTGCTGCGCCGCATCCTCATGCCGATGGGCGCGGTCGATGCCATCGAGTTCCTGCTCGACAAGCTGCGCACCGCCAAGACCAACCAGGACTTCTTCGGCTCGATGAACCAGTAACCTCATGAAGGCATTGGTCGTCGTCGGCCATCCCGCTCCCGGAAGTTTTTGCCGCGCCATCGCGGACAACATCCGGGAGAGGTGGTTGGCGGCAGGCTGTGAGGTCCGCTTTCACGATCTGGTCGAAGAAGGCTTCGATCCCCGCCTGACCGCCGCCGAGGCGCGCGGTCAGGCGACGGCCGACCCGCTGGTCCGCCAGCACATCGACGAACTGCGCGACAGCGATCTTCTGGCCGTCGTCCATCCCAACTGCTGGGGTGCGCCGCCGGCCATCGTGAAGGGCTGGATCGACCGCGTCTTCGCGCCGGACGCCGCCTACGGCTTCATCAAAGGCGTCGACCAGGGCGACGTACCCGTGGGCCTGCTTGCCACCAAGGCGGCGCTGGTCATCAACACCGGCAACACGCCGCTGGAACGCGAACGCGAAGCGTTCGGCGATCCGCTGGAGCGCATGTGGCGCGACTGCATCCTGCACTATTGCGGCGTGCGCCATGTCATGCGCTCGCTGTTCGGTGTCGTCGCGACGAGTTCCGACGAAGAACGGCGGCGTTGGCTGGCCGAGGTGGCAGCGCTGGCGGACGAAGCCGTGGCCGTCCTGACCGCAGACTAGTCTTCACGCCCCCAGATCAGCCGCGACGGCGCGGCGCTGTTCAGCGCTCACGGCCACCTTCTGGCCGAACCACGCCTCGAAGCCCAGCCGGCCCTGGTGCAGCAGCATGTCGAGCCCGTCGATGCAGCGCTGGCCGCGCGCGCGCGCGGCCGCCAGCAGGCGAGTCTCCAGCGGCACATAGACGATGTCGTCGACCACGGCGTTGGCCGGCAGGCGGGCGACGTCGATCTCGAGCGGCGGCTGGCCCTTCATGCCGAGCGACGTCGTGTTCACCAGCAAGGTCGCGCCCTCGAGGGCGTCGTCGCGCTCGTCCCAGCGCTCGATGGCGATGCGCCGCCCATCGTTGGGCGTGAAGGCGACGCCGAGATCGATCGCGCTCGTCTGCGTGCGGTTGATCAAGCGCAGCTCGGGCACGCCGGCGCCCACCAGCGTGGCCACGACGGCGCGCGCGGCACCGCCGGCGCCCAGCACCACCACCGGTCCCGCCGCCGCCCGCCAGCCGGGCGCGCCCTGCTTGAGGGCTTCCAGGAAGCCGAAGCCGTCGCTGTTGCGGCCTTCCAAGGTGCCGTCGGGCAGCTTGATCACGGTGTTCACCGCGCCGATGTGCCTGGCCAGCGGATCGATGCGATCGAGCAACGGCATGATGTCGATCTTGTGCGGCAGGGTGAGGTTGCAGCCGCGCGCCTTGGGCGTGCGCTTGAGAAAGGCGATCAGTTCCTCGAGGGCCGCGCGCTTGGGCTCGACCGGCAGGCGGCCGTAGTGGCCGTCGATGCCATGCTGCTTCAGCCAGAATCCGTGCAGCGCCGGCGAGCGCGAATTCTCGACCGGCCAGCCGACGATGGCGGCGAAGGGCCGCCCGCCCGCCTCGCGCAGCAGTGTTTCGTAGGGACTCATGCCGCTTTCTCCAGGCCGATCCCGTGCTCCGCCAGGAACGCCAGCAGGGGCAGCAACGGCAGGCCTAGCACGGTGAAATAGTCGCCGTCGATGCGCGTGAAGAGGTGCGCGCCCAGCCCCTCGAGCTGATAGGCGCCGACCGAGGCGCAGACCGCCTCGCCGGCCCGCGCGAGATAGGCGTCGAGGAAGGCGTCCGTGAACGGCCGCATGGTCAATCGGCCGGTCTCGGTCGTGTGCCACAGGCGCGCGCCGTTCCGGGCGACGACGACCGACGAGACCAGCTCGTGCGTGCGGCCACCCAGCGCCTTCAGCTGCTCACGCGCAGCGGCAAGCGTGGCCGGCTTGTCGTAAAGCTTGCCCTCGCAGGCGAGCGTGGAATCCGCGCCGACCACGAAGGCGCCCGGCCGCCGCGTCGAGACGCGAAGCGCCTTCATCTCGGCGAGCGTCGTGGCGATGTCCTGAGCCGTGGCGCGTTCGCCCAGAAGGCTGAGCTTCACCTCGTCCTCGTCGACGCCCGACGGCTCGATTGCGAAATCGAGGCCGACATTTGCAAGCATCTGGCGACGGGAGGGGCTGGCGGAAGCGAGGATGAGCATTGGTCTCAGGCGGGCTCGATGCGGAACAAGCCGCCGGCGTCCGTGTGGGTGACGAGGTACAGGAGCCCGTCGGGCCCTTGCCGCACGTCGCGGATATAGGGAAGCCGGTCGACCAGCAACCGTTCTTCGGCGTGATAGCGCTCGCCATCGAGCTCGATGCGGAACAACGCATCGTTCGACAGCGCGCCGGTGAAGACCGAACCCTTCCAGCCCGGGAACCTGTCGCCGGTATAGAAGCAGAGCCCGCAGGGCGAGATCGACGGCACCCAGACGCGTACCGGGTCTTCCATGCCGGGCAGGGTTTTGTTCGGGCTGATGACGGCGCCGCTGTAGTCGATGCCGTGGGTGGCGCGCGGCCAGCCGTAGTTGGCGCCTGCCTTCAGGAGGTTGAGCTCGTCGCCGCCACGCGGGCCGTGCTCGGTCTCCCACATGCGGCCGGTCTCGGGGTGCATGGCAAGTCCCTGCGGATTGCGATGGCCGAAGGTGAAGATTTCCGGCCGCGCGCCGGCCTGACCCACGAAGGGATTGTCAGGCGGCACCGAACCGTCGTCCTTCAGGCGAACGATCTTGCCGGCGAGATCGCCGAGGTCCTGCGCGCGGTTCATCTGGTAGCGCTCGCCTGTGGTGACATACATCAGGCCGGCGCGATCGAAGGCGATGCGTGAACCGAAATGCAGGCCGCCGCTGGCGTCGGGCAGGGCCCTGAAGATGGTGGTCACACCGCGCAAGGCGCCGTCGGCCAGTTCGGCTCGTGCCACCGTGGTCGCCGCACCGCCTGGCCCCTCGCCCGAATAGGACAGGTAGAGCACCCGGTTGGTCGCGAACTGCGGATGCAGGCAGACATCGAGCAG
>DATGZZ010000482.1:0-2766 GCA_035296945.1 Reyranella sp. | reverse complement strand
CGTCTTCGGCAATCCCACGCGCAACACCGGCCGCTTCCGCGAATGCTTCGCCGGCGGCCGCTTCGCCCATCGCTGGCAGCCGCAGCAGATCGATTCGCGCTCGGTGTCGATGACCAACAAGGCGCAGATCGCCACCTGGGTGCACGATTACGGCGAGGACTCGGACTTCGTGCGCATCCGCGTCAAGGGCGAGTTCCCGCGCGCCGGCTCCATGCAGTTCATCGACAGCGAGCGCGTCCAGCATGCCGTGGAGCGCGAGCTGCCGCCTGAGTGGAACGCACCGCTGGTCATGGGCGTCGACATCGCGCGACAGGGCGGCGACCAGACCGTCATCCGCTTCCGCCGCGGCCTCGATGCCCGCTCGATCCCGCCGGTGAAGTTCCGCATGCCCGACCTGATGGTGATCGCGAGCCGCGTCATGGAGCTGGCCAACGCCCACAGCCCCGACGCCGTATTCGTCGACGGCACCGGCATCGGCTGGGGCGTCGTCGATCGCCTCGCCCAGCTCGGCTGTGCCACGGTGCGCGGCATCGATTTCGGCTCGAAGGCCGACCGCACCGACGGCGTCGACGGCATGGTGCGCTACGCCAACAAGCGCGCCGAGATGTGGGGCTACATGAAGGAGTGGTGCAAAGCGGGCTGCCTGCCCGACGACCGCGAGCTCTGCGCCGACCTGACAGCGATCGACTACGGCTACGATGCCGCCGACGCCATCCTGCTGGAGAAGAAGGACGACATGCGCCGCCGCGGCCTCGCCTCGCCCGACGACGGCGATGCGCTGGCACTCACCTTCGCCTATCCGGTGTTCGCCATCGACTGGGTCGAAGAGCGCCGCACCGAAGAGAAGCTGCAGCGGCTGAAGCGGCGGGTCGTGTGAACCACCTCATGAGGACGCTTCGCCGCGCAACCGACGGTACGTAGCACTGGTCGATTAAGGATGCAGAAATACAACCCAGACCGTCCAGGAGTTCAGCCATGGCATCGATTGCCTTGAGACAGCACGTCTTCAACGTTGGGCACAGCCCCTTCGCCCACAGATGGCAGGCGGCACGCGATGCCCACGACCAGATCAACAGCAGGAAGCTGACCTACAACCCGCTCGGCGGCGATCTCAACGGGCCAGGGGACTGGGATGCCCCGGTGCCGCCGGTCATTGCCGGCAACAGCAATTCGGTCAGCCGGACGCTGGTCGAGGCCATGGGGCTTCGCATGCCCGGTATGCCTCATATGGCGCCGGGCATCGAGAACCCGTTGCTGCGCCAGCAGGAGATCGAACAGATTCTCAGGAGCAACGGCTTACCGATTCCAAAAGGCGGCCTGTTTTGAACCGGCTCTCGCTGGCGACGGCGCTCGTAGTCGTCGTTCTAGGCGCTGCCTGCGCCTACCACGGCGACGACGAGCCGTTGTGGGGAAACTGCTGCGCGCTGCAAGTCGCCGGCGAGGAATCGGCCTCGAAGGAACGCGATACTCTCATGGCATGGGGCGGCACGATCGGCTTTCACGGAGACGGCACGTCGAGGGACTGGGAAGGTACGAAGGCCTGGAGAAGAAGGCAGATCGCCTACGGCTTCGCCGTCTTCCAGGAGAGACATCTGCCCTCGCAGGCGCGCGATTATCTGGTCGGCCTCGGCATGACCTGCGCACCCCTCGACAACGACCTGAAGGCGCGGCGTGAGCGCTGTGCGGTGGAGCTTCCGGT
Organism: Reyranella sp.; assembly: GCA_035296945.1. GTDB lineage: Bacteria > Pseudomonadota > Alphaproteobacteria > Reyranellales > Reyranellaceae > Reyranella. The sequence continues at coordinate 1,067 of DATGZZ010000482.1, read as the reverse complement.
CTGGGCGACGTGCACCGCGAAGTTCGGATGGCCCTATTTCCCTCCTCCCGTGCCGAGAGAACTGCGCAAGCCGATCGCCGCCGTCCTGCAGATGACCATCGACGTGTCAGGGTCGGACGTCCTCGACTCGTCCGTCCGAGTCGTGCCGGTTCCCGGAGGCCGTCTGTGCGAGCGGCAATAGTTGTCGGCGCTCAATCGCCCTTCGCCACCTGGGGCGGGTCTTTGTCCTTCGGCTTCGGCTTGGTGTCGGCCACCACCGGCGCGCTCTTGAGCTGCGCGAGGTACTGCTTCGCCAGCGTATGGAAGCGCGCCGCGTCCTTGCCGCCGACCTGGGCGCGCATCGCGAACTTCTGCGCCAGCGGATTGACCTGCTTGCCGCCGCGATGGAACTCGTAGTGCAGGTGCGGGCCGGTCGACATGCCGGTCGAGCCGACGAAGCCGATCACCTGTCCCTGGCGCACGGCGACGCCGGGCTTGATGCCGGGACCGAGACGGGACATGTGCGCGTAGGCCGTGCCGACGTCGCTGGTGTGCTGCAGCTTCACATAAAGACCGTAGCCGCCGTTCGGTCCGGCCATGACGACCTTGCCGGCGCCGGCGGCCAGAATCGGCGTGCCGGAGGGCGCGGCGAAATCCACGCCGGCATGCAACGCGCTGTAGCCCAGGATCGGATGCTCGCGCATGCCGAAGCGCGAGGAGATCTTCGAGGCATCCATCGGCGTGCGCAGGAAGGCGCGCACGACGCTCTCGCCGTTGGGACTGTAGAAGCCGTCGGCGCCGCCCTGCGGGCGGTAGCGCATCACGACCACCGTGCGCTTGAGCAGGCGCAGCTCGCCCGCGAGCAGGCGGCCGGGATGGGTGACGCGCCCGTCGCTGGTCACGAGCTGCTCGAGCAGCACGGTGAATTTCATGCCCTCCTTCAGCTCGCGCTGGAAGTCGACGTCGTAGGACATCGCGCGGATGAACTCGACCATCGCCTGCGAGGGCACGCCGAGCCTCACGCCGCTCTGCTCCAGCGAGCCGTGACGTTCGGCCTCGACGCGCACGATGCGGGGGCTCACCTTGTA
>DATGZZ010000481.1:0-5326 GCA_035296945.1 Reyranella sp. | reverse complement strand
ACGGCGAGCTGTTCCTCGAGTACGAGCAGAGTGAGAGCCTGGCGTTCGACGACGGCAAGCTGAAGAGCGCCTCGTACGACACCACCCAGGGCTTCGGCTTGCGCAGCGTCGCCGGCGAAGCCACGGGCTTCGCCCATGCCTCGGCGCTCGACGAGCAGGCGCTGAAGCGCGCCGTCGCCACCGTCAAGGCGGTGCGCGCCGGCCACAGCGGCGAGAGGGGCGAAGCGCCGCGCGGCACCAACCAGCTCCTCTACGCCGACGACAATCCGATCGACGGCGAGGCCTTCGCCCGCAAGGTCGCACTGTTGCAGGAGATCGACGCCTACGTGCGCGGCAAGGAGCCGAAGGCGCGCCAGGTCTCGATCTCGCTCTCCGGCTCCTGGCAGGTCGTCGAGATCATCAAGGCCGGCGGCTGGCGCGCCGCCGACGTGCGGCCGCTGGTGCGGCTGAATGTCAGCGTGGTCTGCGCCGACGGCAGCCGCATGGAGGCCGGCAGCACCGGCTCGGGCCGGCGCGCCGCCTACGGCGACATCTTCAAGCCTGAATACTGGAAGCGCGAGGCCGACGAGGCGATCCGCCAGTCGCTGGTCAACCTGCAGTCGGTGCCGGCGCCGGCCGGCGAGATGCCGGTGGTGCTGGGCTCGGGCTGGTCGGGCGTGCTGTGGCACGAGGCCGTGGGCCACGGGCTGGAGGGCGACTTCCATCGCAAGAAGACGTCGATGTTCACCAGCATGATGGGCGACATGATCGCCTCGCCCGGCGTCACCGTGGTCGACGACGGCACGCTCGCCGACCGCCGCGGCTCGCTCACCATCGACGACGAGGGCACGCCGACCCAGCGCAACGTGCTGATCGAGAACGGCCGCCTGGTCGGCCTGATGCAGGACCGCCAGAACGCGCGCCTGATGGGCGTCAAGCCCACGGGCAACGGCCGGCGCCAGAGCCACGCCTATGCGCCGATGCCGCGCATGACCAATACCTTCATGCTGGGCGGGGCCGCGGATCCCAAGGAGATCATCGCCTCGGTGAAGAAGGGCCTCTATTGCGCCAACTTCGGCGGCGGCCAGGTCGACATCGTCTCGGGCAAGTTCGTGTTCACCGTGACCGAGGGCTACCTGATCGAGGACGGCAAGCTCGGCGCGCCGGTGAAAGGCGCGACCCTGATCGGCGCGGGCTCCGAGGCGCTGACCAAGGTCGGCATGGTCGGCAACGACATGTCGCTCGATCCCGGCATCGGCACCTGCGGCAAGGACGGCCAGGGTGTGCCGGTCGGCGTCGGCCAGCCGACCTTGCGCATCGAAGCGCTGACGGTCGGCGGCACGGCGACGGGCTAGGCTGGAATGCGATTGTTTTTTCACCTCCCCCGTATGACGGGGGAGGTGAAAGAGGGTCTTAAGCCTCGGCCGGCGCCTTGGCGTAGTCGGTGTCGCTGACCGGCTCGAACCAGCTCGTCGCCTCGCCCTTCTCGTTGGTCTCCGACATGGCGAGATGGACCATCATGGTCTCGGGCGCCGAGCCGTGCCAATGGCGCGCATTGGGCGGGATGACGACGGTGTCGCCCGCCCGGATCTCCTGCACCGGCTCGCCCTCGAGCTGATAGCGGCCGACGCCCGACAGCACATAGAGGACCTGACCGACGGCGTGCTTGTGCCAGTTGGTGCGGCCGCCCGGCATGAACGACACGCGCGACGCGCGCAGCCGCGAGGGACCTTCGGGCGCGAACACCGGATCGGACAGCACGGTGCCGACGAAGTTGGCGGGCTCCGCCTTCGCCGTCGGGCGGGCGGCGGCTCGCATGATCCTGGGCTTCATGGCGTTTCCTCGATTGTTGTGGCGTTGGCCGATCCTAACGCGGATTCCGCTCAAATCACCTCCCCCGTCTTCGGGGGAGGCCGGGAGGGGGTAAGCCTCAGGGGAGGCGGAGGCAAATTTCAGATCAATTTATTTCAGAGATCTCCTGCGTGGCCCTCCCCCTCCCTGTCCTCCCCCGTAAGACGGGGGAGGAAATGAGATCACGCGAGATCACGGCGTGTACAGCCCCTTGGCATGGGCAAGGGCGACGCAGATCGATTCGATGGCATCCAGCGTCGGCGTATCGACGCCGGCGCTGCGGGCGAAGGCGACAGGTGCGCGGACGATCGATTCGATCTCCATCGGCCGGCCAAGGTCGTAGTCCTGCAGGATCGACGGCCGGTGGCTTGTGTAGACACGCTTGGCCCCGTAGCGCTGGTCGGGATGGTCGTCGAGGACCACGCCGTGGGCGGCGGCAACCGCCAGCGCCTCGGCATGGGCGCGCCGCGACAGGCGGTTGATCAGCGGCGTCTTCTGGACGTGCACGGGCTGCCCGGTGACCAGGCAGACCGTCGAGCCGGTGAGGTTGGCCATCAGCTTGTGCCAGATCTCGTAGCGGATGTCGGCGGTCGCGGGCGAGCCGATGCCGGCCGCCTTGAGTGTGGCCCGCAGCGCCTCGATGCGCGGGCTGGAACGATCGTCCGGCTCGCCGACCCAGAGGATGTTGCGGTCCGGCACCTCGTTCTCGACGACGCCCGGCTCGATCACGTGGTTGGGCGAGCTCACGACGGCGCCCACCACGCGGTGCAGGCCGACCGCCTTGGCGAGTGCGCCGCCCGGGTCGAGGCGGCCGAGGTCGGGCGCCGGCGGGCGCGACGTGGCAAGCCCATGGCCGTACCACCAGGGAATGCCGTTCTGCACGAAGGCGACGGCGGTGTCGGGGCCGAGCAAGGGCCCGATGTTGCCGGCGAGCGCGTGCTGGCCCGAGGCCTTCAGCGTCACCAGCACGGCGTCCTGCGGGCCGAGATCGGCCGGCCGGTCGGAGGCTTTCACCTTGGCCACGATCTTCCTGTCGCCAGCCAACAGGGTGAGCCCGCGCGCCCGGATCGCTTCGAGATGCGCACCACGCGCCACGATCGAGACCTCGTTGCCGGCGTCAGCCAGTCGCGCCGCGAAATTGCCGCCGATGGCGCCTGCCCCGTATACGCAAATCCGCATGCTCCGCTCTCCGCTCCTGCCGTAGGCTTGCCTCCGACCAAGAGGAAACAAGCATGGCCGACGGTGAATATCGCGGACTGATCCATCGGAACAGTGCCGATCTCGCGGCCTGGCTGGCCAAGCGGCCCCCCGAGGTGGCGCTGGAGCCCGGCCTGCCGATCATCGATCCCCACCACCACCTGTGGGACGCGCCGCACCGCGATCGCGGCCGCTACTTCCTGCCCGAGCTGCTGGAGGATATCGGCGGCGGCCACAACATCGTCTCGACGGTGTTCCTCGAATGCCAGGCGATGTTTCGCGCCACCGGGCCGGAGGAGATGAAGCCCGTGGGCGAGGTCGAGTTCGTGAACGGCGTCGCCGCCCAGAGCGCCTCGGGCCAGTACGGCAAGACCCGTGCCTGCGAGGCGATCATCGGCTGGGCCGACCTGATGCTGGGTGCCCGCGTACACGCGGTGCTCGAGGCCGAGATCGCCGTGGCCGGCGGCCGCTTCCGCGGCGTGCGCTACGGCACGTCATGGGATGAAGGCGCGGCAGGCAAGCATGTCTCGCGGCCGATCCCCCGCCACCGCCTGCTCGATCCGACGTTCCGCGAAGGCTTCGCCGAGCTCGGCAAGCTCGGTCTCACCTTCGATTCCTGGCACTTCTTTCCGCAGCTTCCCGACCTGCTGGATCTCGCACGTGCCTTCCCCGGGCAGACCATCATCGTCGATCATGTCGGCGGCCACCTCGGCGTCGGGCAATACGCCGGCAAGCAGGCCGAGACCTTGCCCGTCTGGAAGAAGAACATGCGGGACCTGGCGGGCTGCCCCGACGTCGTCGTCAAGCTGGGCGGGCTCGGCATGACCTCGTTCGGCTTCGACTTCCACCTGCGCGAGGCGCCGCCCTCCTCGCAGGAGCTGGCCGCGGCCTGGAAGCCCTACATCGAGACCTGCATCGAGCTGTTCGGCTCGGACCGCTGCATGTTCGAGAGCAACTTCCCGCCCGACAAGCAGTCGTGCGGCTACACCGAGCTGTGGAACGCCTTCAAGCTCATCACCAAAGGCGCCTCAGCCACGGAGAAGACGGCGCTCTACAGCGGCACCGCGGCGCGTGTGTACAAGATGATCAAGCCTTGAGGATCGCACTCCGATGGCCAAGCGCACCCTGTCATCCCGAGCGTAGCGAGGGACCTTTCCTGCGGCCTCAAAGGTCCCTCGCTACGCTCGGGATGACAGGGTCTTTGATCAGACCAACTCGCGTCAGCGATCCAGCCACACGTCCTCGAAGCGGGTGCCGTTGTAGATGCTGTTGCTGTGCAGGACCACGCCCTTGACGTAGGGCTGCCAGCAGCCGGCGGCGCGATTGTGCATGATGATGGGTCGGGCGACGTCCTCCTGCAGCTTGCGGTCGATGTCCCACACCATCTTCAGGCGCTTCTCGTGATCGACCTCGCGCGACTGCGCCTCGAACAGCTTGGTCATCTCCGGATCGCAGTAGTTGTTGTAGTTGCGCAGCGAGCCGCAGGCATAGCCTTCGAAGAAGGTGACGTCGGGATCGTCGACCGCCGAGCCGGTGAGGTTGAGCGCCACCACGTAGTCCTTCTTGAACACGCGATTGTAGTAGATCGACGTGTCGATCACCTCGAGCTCGCCGTCGACATAGATGTGCTTGAGATGGTCGATCAGGATGGTCGCCGGATCGCGGAAGGTCGCGATGTTACGCGTGCTGACCTTGACCTTCAGGCGCTTGTCGGGTCCGTAGCCCGCCTCCTTCATGAGCTCGCGCGCCTTTTCGCGGTTGGCCGCTACGTTGTCGTAGCCGATGATGGTCTTCACCATCTCCGGCGGCATGCCCCATACGCCGTCGGGCGGCGGCAGCATGGCGCCGCCCATCTTGCCCTCGCCTTCGCTCAGGATGTCGATGAAGGCCTGGCGATCGAGGGTCAGCGCCAACGCGCGGCGGATCTTCGGGTCGTCGAACGGCGGCGCCTCGCGGTTGACGATCAGGTTGGTGCTGACCCCGGTGCCGCGCATGGTGCACTGCACGTGCGGTGCGTCACGCACCATGTTCTTGTAGAGCGGCACCGTGAGGTCGGTCGGGAAGGTCATGTCGAACTTGCCGCTGGCGAAGGACAGCATGCGCGTCGAGCGGTCGGCGATGATGGTGTATTCGATGCCGTCGAGATAGGGCCGCCCCGGCTTCCAGTAGTCGGGATTCTTCACCAGCTTGATGCCCTCGTTCATCTTGAACTCGGCAAGCTTGAACGGGCCGGTGCCGATCGGCTTGCGGCGCATGTCGGCCGAAGGGACGTGGCAGGGATAGATCGGCGTGTAGCCCG
>DATGZZ010000480.1:0-2245 GCA_035296945.1 Reyranella sp. | reverse complement strand
GAGCTTGGCGATCTCGGCGCGGGTCTCCTCGAGGGCTTTGGGATCACGGGCGCAGATCGAGACGTCGCCACCACAGGCCGCGAAGCCCAGCGCAATCGCCTTGCCGATGCCCCGGCTGCCGCCGCAGACGATCGCCTTCTTGCCCGTGAAATCGATCTTCATGAAGCCTCGCTCCCCCTCAACGCTGATTGACGCAGACAGCCGACAGGACGGGCGCGGGCGTGGGCGAGCCATCGCTTCTGGCCGCCCCGCCGGTCGTCGGCGCACCGGCAGGGGTGCGCACCGTATCGCCGAAGGCACCCAGCCGGCGGGCATCGTTGCGCAGCTCTGACAGGGCGATCTCGCAGGCCTGCCGCGAGGCGAAAGCGACCTGGTAGCCCGTGGTCGAGTTGCCGCCCAGGAACCACGTCACCAACAACAAGTATTCCATTCGTTCCCCCCGACCGATGGCCCCGATTCCTTGATGGCAATTCAACCACGCCGCCCGGGCTTGTGCTAGGATTTGGCAAAAGAACCACGTCCGGGAGGAAATGATGCGATACGTGCAGGCCGCCGCGGCGGCAGCGTTTGCGTGCGTCCTGTTGAGCGTTTCCGCCGTCGCCCAGAACGGCGCCGTGAAAATTGGCGTGCTGGACGACATGTCCGGCCCCTATGCCGAGAACACCGGGCCGGGCGACGTCGCCTCGGTGCGGTTCGCCATCGCCGATTTCGGCGGCTCGGTGCTGGGCAAGCCGATCGAGCTCGTGACCGCCGACTTCCAGAGCAAGGTCGATGTCGGCGTCGGCATCGCCAAGCGCTGGTATGACGACGAGAACGTCGACATGATCCTTGGCATCCCCAACTCGGCGATCGCGCTCGCCCTGGTGCGCATCGCCCAGGAGAAGAACCGCATTGTCATGCCGACCGCGGCGGCGACGTCGGAACTCACCGGCAAGGCATGCACTGGGCATTCTATTCACTGGATCTACGACACCTACGGCCAGACCAAGACCATCGTGAACGCCATCAGCAAGATGGGCGGCGACAATTCCTGGTTCTTCGTCACGGTCGATTATGCCTTCGGCCTCGCGGTCGAGAACGATGCCACCACCTTCATCAAGGCGGCGGGCGGCAAGGTGGCGGGCTCGGTGCGCCATCCGCTCAACACCGCCGACTTCTCCTCGTACCTCCTGCAGGCGCAGGCCTCCAAGGCCCAGGGCCTGATGTTCGCCAACGGCGGCAACGACATCATCAACGGCATCAAGCAGGCAGCCGAGTTTGGCCTCGCCAAGCAGGGCATGAAGATCAGCGCCCCACTGGCGCAGTTCCCCGACGTGAAGGGCGTCGGCCTGAAGGTGGCGCAGGGCCTGCTGATCTCGAGCCCGTTCTACTGGGACATGACGCCAGAGGCGCGCGCCTTCACCGACCGCTTCACCAAGGTGATCGGCCGGCCGCCCTCCTTCATCCAGGCCGGCACCTACGGGGCGGTGCTGCACTACCTCAAGGCGGTGCAGGCAGCCGGCACCGACGAGGCCAAGGCCGTGATGGCCAAGATGAAGGAGCTGCCGATCAACGACTTCATGACCAAGAACGGCCAGGTCCGCGAGGACGGCCGCGTCATCCGCGACATGTACCTCATGCAGGCCAAGACGCCCGAGGAATCCAAGAGCGATTGGGACCTCGTGAAGATGGTCGCGACCGTGCCGGGCAACGAGGCGTTCCGGCCGTTGAGCGAGGGCGGATGTCCGTTGGTGGGCAAGAAGCAATGAGAGCTTCGCGCGCGTCACACCTTGAGCAGGTCGTGCACGAGTGACTCGCACTCCTTGGTGATTCCGCTCCTGAACCAGCGCTGTGCGTTGATCTCGGGATCGCCGGAGTACAGCCGCTCATAAAGCCCGGCACGCGAGCCGAATTCGCTGCCGGTCATGTCCCAGGCGAGCTTCATCAGCTCGAGGCGGCGCTTGGCGTCGATGTTCGGTCCGACCAGCCATTTGTCCATCAGCGGGCCGATCTCGGGGTTGGCATAGTCGCCGCCGCTCATGGCGAGAACGCCCGAGCCGGCGGCGATACGCAGCACGTCGGCCGCCTTGGTATTGGCGTAGGGAAAGAAGAAGTTGATGGCCGCCCCGCCGCAGACGCCGGTCACCTTGGGCTCGGTGAGGCCGTCGCCCTCGATCCTGGTCTCGCCCCTGGCGAAGGCCTCGGCGCGGCGGATGCCTTCCTCGACCGCCCGGCGCGAATGCCTTCGGCGCCGCTCACCAGGGCT
>DATGZZ010000479.1:0-6408 GCA_035296945.1 Reyranella sp. | reverse complement strand
CGGGCTACCTGGCAGCCCCCGTCGCAAGGTGGGGGCTTTTTCTTTTGCCTCATGGCCCTCCCCGACCTCTTCCTCATTTCCTCCCCCGTCATGCGGGGGAGGACAAAGGAGGGGGAAAGCCCCAAAGGCGATCTGCCCGATTTCAGATCTGAAATCGGCGGCCCCGCGACTGTCGCTCGCCCCCTCCTCTATCCTCCCCCGTATGACGGGGGAGGAGGCATGAAAGACAAGAACAGGAAGAAGCGACAAGACGGCGTAACGCACATCAACTAGGCTCGTCGTCAGATTGTCCTGGGGGAGATATTCGATGACTCGTGCATTTCGTGGCGTTGCCGCGGTGCTGGCCGCCGCGGTCCTGGCGCTCGGCTTTTCGGCCGCCGCCCAAACCGACAACTTCATGAGCGAATGCCAGCAGGGCTCCTCCGCGGCGGATCCCGCCAAGGCCTGCACCTGCATGTCGGGCAAGGTGACCGGCGCCGTCCGCGCCGACGCGATCGCGGCCATGCACAGCATGAACACGACCAAGGGGGCGAACGGCGGGCCGCCCGATCCCAAGGCATTGCCGACCGCCCAGCAGAAGGGCCTCGAGGCGGTGATCGCCGCGCACGGGCAGTGCCAGTAGCGACCAAGCGATGCTAGCGTCGGCGCATGGCCGACGCTCCCCTCTCCACCGCTGAAACTCGCGACCTCGGCGACGTTGCTGGGACGATGATCCCCGCCGATGCCGCACTTGGCGTGCCCGGTGCCGACGACCCCGCGATCCTCGACGACATCGTGAAGTCGATAGGCCGTGACCTGCCGCTGGTGCGGGAGGCGCTGGCGGCGATTGCGCAGAAAGCGGGCGGCGCCTTCGCCGCGATGGACCGCGGCAAGCGAGAGATCGTGATTAACGACTACTACAAGGCCGGCGGCGCCGCGGCCCTGGCGCTCGGCCGGGTGATTCTGGGCGCCTACTACCGCGACGACCGGGTCCTGCTGTCGCTGAAGCACGAGGCGCGCGCGCCCTTTCCCAAGGGCTACACGCTGGAACAGGGTGACTGGTCCCTGCTCGACGCCGTGCGCAAACAGCCGCCGCTGTGGCGCGACGACCGCAAGGAGCTGGCGACATGAGCGGCAACGAGCGCGTCGATGTCCTGATCATCGGCTCCGGCGCCTCGGGAGCGGCGGTCGCCTGGAGCCTTGCCGAGACCAAGATGCGCATCCTCTGCCTGGAGCAGGGCGACTGGATGAAGTCGACCGACTTCCCCACCAACGGCCGCGACTGGGAGGCGCGGCGCTACACGGATTTCGACATTTTCCCCAACCGCCGCGGGCGCGACACAGACTATCCGGTGAACGACGACAACTCGCCGATGAAGGTCGCCAACTTCAACGGCGTCGGCGGCGGCACGGTGATCTACACGGCGCACTGGCCGCGCATGCATCCGTCGGACTTCAAGGTGAAGTCGCTCGATGGCGTCGCCGACGACTGGCCGATCGACTACTGGGCGCTGGAACGCTTCTACGACGAGAACGACCGCATGATGGGCGTCTCGGGCCTGGCCGGCGATCCCGGCGTGCCGCCGCACAAGCCGCCGATGCCGCCGATTCCGCTCGGCAAGACCGGCACGCACTACGCCCGGGCGATGAACAAGCTCGGCTGGCACTGGTGGCCTTCCGACACCACCATCGCCACGACGCCTTACGAGGGTCGCGCGCAGTGCATCAACCTCGGCCACTGCACGCCGGGCTGCGCCCAGGGCGCCAAGGCCAGCACCGACATCACTTACTGGCCGCTCGCCATCCGCGCCGGCGTCGAGCTGCGCACGCGCTGCCGGGTCCGCGAGATCACGACCGACGAGCACGGCATGGCGGCCGGCGCGATCTACTACGACGCCGAGGGCAAGGAGCATTTCCAGCCGGCCGAGGTCGTGATCGTGGCCTGCAACGGCGTCGGCACGCCGCGCCTGCTGCTGAATTCGGCTTCGGCCCGGTTTCCCAACGGGCTCGCCAATTCATCCGGGCTGGTCGGCAGGAACCTGATGCTGCACCCGTGGCCGATGATTTCCGGCTACGTCGAGGAGACGCTCGACGGCGGGCGGGCACCCATCACCAACCTGTGGAGCAAAGAGTTCTACGAAACCGACCGCAGCCGCGGCTTCGTGCGTGGCTACACGCTGCAATTCAACCGCGGCATGGGGCCGGCGAACCAGGCGATCACCAGCGCCGCGGCCGGGCAATTGCCGTGGGGACGCGACCATCATCGCGTCTACCGCGAGATGTTCGAGCATCGCGTGGGGATTGGCGTGGCCTGCGACGACCTGCCCGAGGAGCACAATCGCGTCACGCTCGATCCGGTGCGGAAGGACAGCAACGGCATCCCCGCGCCCCGGATCGACTACGCGATCAGCGAGAACACACGGCGCATGATGGAGCACGGCATTGCCCGCGCCGAGGAGATCCTGACGGCCGCCGGCGCCAAGCAGCTGTTCTGCTCGCGCACCGCGCTCAACGCGCCGGGCCATCTTTTGGGCACGGCACGCATGGGCACCGATCCCGAGCGCTCGGTGGTGAACGAATGGGGCCGCTGCCACGACGTGAAGAACCTGTTCATCGTCGACGGCAGCGTCTTCGTGACGGGCGGCGGCGTGAACCCGACCTCGACCATCCAGGCCGTGGCGCTCTACATCGCCGACCAGATGAAACAGCGGCTGGCGAATTTGTTCGACTGACACCTCATGTCCTCCCCCGTCATACGGGGGAGGATACAGGAGGGGGAAGGCCACACAGGCGGTCTCTGCGATTCCAGCTCTGAAATCAGCGGCATCACGACTGGCGCTCACCCCCTCCTCTATCCTCCCCCGTATGACGGGGGAGGAGGTCAGAGGTGCTTGTACACCGTCGGGATCTTCGCCAGGTCCTGCAGCAGGTCAGGCGGCATGTCGGAGGGCTTCGCCGAGTTGGCGCTGGCGCCGATCGAATCGACCAGCCCGCCGAAGCGCTCGGCGATCGCCTTGGCGATCTGGTCATGGCGGCCGACGGCGGCGAACAGGTGCACGACGTCGTCGGACACTTCCTTGGCCATCTGGTCCCACTGACCGGCGCGGGTCATGGCGTTGAGCTTGCGGCCGAGATCGCCCAGCCCGTGGACCTCGAACACCGGCCAGTAGGCCGGCGTCGAGCCATAGAAAGCCACGCGATAGCGCACCCAGTCGAACAGTTTTGCCACGGCCTCGTCGTCCTTGCCGGTGACGACGAAGCCGCCGCCCGAGATCTCGAAGCTCTCGCGGCCGCGGCCACGCGTGGCCAACCCGGCCTTGAGGATCGGCATGATGTTCTGCTCCAGGTATTTCCGGGTGCAGAACGAGTGGAGCTTCACGTCGTCCGATTCCTCGGCGGCGACCTTCAGCATGACGGGGCCGACGGCGGCGACGCCCAGCCGCGGCAACGGTCCGTCATAGGGCTCGGGCACGAAGTTGGGCGTCATCAGCGTGAAACGGTAGTGCTTGCCCTCGTAATTGAGCTTGCCGTCGCCCTTCCACGCCGCCCAGATCGCCCGCACCGCCTGCACGTACTCGCGGATGCGCGGCGCCGGCGGCGACCACGGCACGGAAAAACGCCGCTCGTTGTGGGCGCGCACCTGGCTGCCGATGCCCAAGGTCACCCGCGAGCCGCCGAAGCTCGAGGCGAGGTCCCAGCCGACATTGGCCACCGCCATCGGCGAGCGGGCAAAGGCGATGGCCACGCCGGTGTGCAGCTCGATGTGCTTGGTGGCGGCGCCGGCGACGGCCAGCGACAGGAACGGCTCGTGCCGGTTCTCCTGGGTGCTGACGCCGGTGTAGCCGGTCGCCTCGATCGCCTGGGCAGCCTGGCCGACCGTGGCCAGGTTCTCCTGCGGCAGCGTCGTGAAGATGCGCATCAATGCCCTCCCCGCACAGTGCGGCGAGGGCCCCGTCACTCGTTCCTGGGGCTACTCGGCCGCCTGCTTCATCGGATCGCCTTCCGGCGGATTGTTCGTCGGACGCCAGCGTAGCACGGGCTTGCGCGCGGCAAGCGTCTCGTCGAGCCGCCGCCGCGGCGCGAAACGCGGGGCAGCCTTGAAGTCTTCCGCCGCCGTTCCGCTCTTCGCGCGCTCAGCCAGCGAGCGCAAGGCGGCGATGAAGACGTCGAGGTCTTCCTTGGCCTGGCTCTCGGTCGGCTCGATCAGCATGGCGCCATGCACCACCAGCGGAAAGTACATGGTCATCGGATGATAGCCCTCGTCGATCATCGCCTTGGCGAAATCGAGGGTGCTGACGCCGGTGTCCTTGAGGAAGCTGTCGTCGAACAGCGCCTCGTGCATGCACGGGCCCTCGAAGGCCGGCGTCATGATGTCCTTCAGCGAGGCCATGATGTAGTTGGCCGAGAGCACCGCGTCCTCGGCCACCTGCTTCAGGCCGTCGGCGCCGTGGCTCATGATATAGGCGAGTGCCCGGGTGAACATGCCCATCTGGCCGTGGAACGCCTTCAGCCGTCCCAGCGGTTTGCCATCGACCGCCGCACCGTCCTCGGCGACGCGCCACTTGTCGCCGTCCTTCACAATCCACGGATAGGGCGCATAGGGCGCCAGCGCCTCCGACAGCACCACCGGCCCCGCGCCCGGCCCGCCCCCGCCATGCGGCGTCGAGAAGGTTTTGTGCAGGTTGATGTGCATGCAGTCGATGCCGAGATCGCCCGGCCGCACACGGCCGACGATGGCGTTGAAGTTGGCGCCGTCGCAGTAGAAAAAAGCGCCCGCCTCGTGCACCGCCCGCGAGATCTCGACGATCTCGGTCTCGAACAGGCCGCAGGTGTTGGGGTTGGTCAGCATGATCGCCGCCACGTCGGGGCCGAGCGCCGCCTTGAGCGCGACAAGGTCGACGCGGCCGCGCTCGTTGGCCGGGATCGGCTTGACGACGAAGCCCAGCGCCGCCGCCGTCGCGGGGTTGGTGCCGTGCGCCGATTCCGGCGCCAGCACGACCCGGCGCTTGGCCCGCTCGCCGCGCGCCTCCAAGGCGGCGGCTATCGCCATCATGCCGCACATCTCGCCATGCGCGCCGGCCGCCGGCGACATCGCCACGGCGGGCATGCCGGTCAGCGTCTTCAGCCAGTGCGCCAGGCCGTCGATCAGCTCGAGCGCGCCCTGCACGGTGGAGACCGGCTGCAGGGGATGCAGGTCGCCGATGCCGGGCAGGCGCGCCACCTTCTCGTTGATGCGCGGGTTGTGCTTCATGGTGCACGAGCCCAGCGGATAGACGCCCATGTCGATGGCGTAGTTCTTCTGGCTGAGCCGCGTGTAGTGCTGCACCACCTGCGGCTCGCTCAGCCCCGGCAGGCCGATCTCGCCGGCGCGGCGCAGGCCGTTCAGGCGGTCCTTCACCTTCGGCGGCTCCGGCAGGTCGACGCCACAACGGCCGGCTTGCCCCATCTCGAAGATCAGCGGCTCCTCGATCTGCAGCGCGCGGTTGCCGGTGAAGGTGGCGGGCGCTGCGGCATCGGAGGAGATACCGCCACTACGGCCCTGCGAACGGTCGAGCGACTGGACCATCACAGCACCTCCTTCAGGCCGGCGATCAGCGGGCCCATGCCCGCCTCGGTCGCGGTCTCGGTCGCGGCCAGCAGCAGGAGATTGTCGACAGAGGGATCGCCTGGGATCAGGCGTGACACCGGAACGCCCGCCAGGATGCCGCGATCGGCCAGCGCCTCGACCACCGGCGCGGCCGGCTTGGGCAGGCGCACGGTGAATTCGTTGAAGAAGCTGTCGTTCAACAGCTTCACGCCAGGCACCGCGGCCACGCGGTCGGCAAGCTCGCTCGCCTTGGCGTGGTTGAGCTCGGCCAGACGACGGAAGCCCGCCTCGCCCAGCAAGGTGAGGTGCACCGTGAAGGCGAGCGCGCAGAGGCCGGCATTGGTGCAGATGTTGGAGGTCGCCTTCTCGCGGCGGATATGCTGCTCGCGCGTGCTCAAGGTCAGCACGAAGCCGCGCTTGCCGTCGGCATCGACGGTCTCGCCGACCAGGCGGCCCGGCATCTGGCGCACGTACTTGTCGCGAGTGGCGAACAGGCCGACATAGGGGCCGCCGAAGCCCAGGCCGTTGCCGATCGACTGGCCCTCGCAGACCACGATGTCGGCGCCCATCTCGCCCGGCGGCTTGATGAGGCCGAGCGACACGACCTCGGTGACCACCACGATCAGCAGCGCGCCGACGGCATGGCAGGCGGCCGCGAGCTTGGTGAAGTCGCGGACATGGCCGAAGAAGCTCGGGTTCTGCACGACCACGCAGGAGGTCTCCTTGTCGACCTTGGCGATCAGCTCTTCCAGGCCCTCGGAATCGGCCTTGGCCGTCACGGCGCTATAGCCTTGCCAGTGCGCGGTGGTCTCGATGATGGCGCGATAGTGCGGATGGAGCCC
>DATGZZ010000478.1:0-2231 GCA_035296945.1 Reyranella sp. | reverse complement strand
AGCCGGCCGGCAGGGTCACCTGTTCCTGCACGCGCTGCTGGGCCTCGAGCACGGCGCCGCCGAGGTCGCGGCCGCGCACGCTGAACTTGATCGGGATGTAGCGTTCCTGCTGCTCGCGGTAAATGTAGAACGCGCCACTCGCCAGGGCGACCGTCGCGATCTCGCTCAACGGCACCTGGACGACGCTGCCGTTGGGGCCTGGAGCACCGATGACGATGCGGCGGATGGCGTCCATGTTCTCGCGATAGCGCGGCGCCAAGCGCACCAGCAGAGGGAAGTGACGGTCGCTGCCCTCCTCGTAGAGCTCGCCGGCTGTCTGGCCGCCGACCGCGGCCTGAAGGGTGGTGTTGATCTCGCCGGGCGACAGGCCGTAGCGGGCGGCGCGGGCACGGTCGATGTCGATGCGGATGGTTGGTTGTCCGAGCAGCGGCGGCACCTGGATGTCGGTGATGCCGCGCACGTTCTCGAGCACGCCGCGGATCTCGACCGCGGTCTTGCGCAGCGTCGCGAGATCGGACCCGAACAGCTTGATGGCATTCTCCGAGTCGATGCCCGACGCCGCTTCCTGGACGTTGTCCTGGATGTACTGCGAGAAGGCGAAGGTGACGCCGGGAAAGGCCTTGCGAAGCGCATCGTTCATCTCGGCGATCAACTCGGGCTTCTCCAGGCCCTTGCGCCACTGCTTGGCGGGCTTGAGCGGCACGAAGAACTCGGCGTTGGAGAAGCCGTCGGGGTCGGTGCCATCATCCGGCCGGCCGTGTTGCGACACCACCGTCTCGACCTCGGGGAAACTCTTGATGAGCTTGCGCATGCGATTGACGTATCCGTTGCCCTCTTCCAGCGACACCGACGGCGGCAGCGCCGCGCGCATCCAGATGTTGCCTTCCTCGAGCTTGGGCAGGAACTCCAGCCCCGAGGTGCTGGCGGCGAGGCCGGCCAGTACCAGCACGCCGACGCCCATGGCCAGGGTGGACGCGCGATGCGCCAGCGCCGCGGCGGCGATCCGCCGATAGACGTGGCGCAGGGCGCGGACGATCGCGGTTTCGGTCTCAGACACCTTCTCCGGCAGCAGCAGCGCGGCCAGCGCCGGCGACACGGTGAAGGTCGCGATCAACCCGCCCAACAGCGCATAGGCGTAGGTCTTGGCCATCGGTCCGAAGATGTGGCCTTCGACGCCCGACAGCGTGAACAACGGCAGGAAGCCCACGATAATGATGGTGGCCGAGAAAAAGATCGCCTTGGTGACCTCACCTGAGGCCTCGTAGATGGTGAAGAGCTTGCCGGTGAGGCCTTCCGGCTCTTGCCGCAGCCGCGGCCCCGTGGCGTGACTCGCCTCGGCAAGATGGCGGAAGATGTTCTCCACCATGATCACGGTGGCATCGACGATGATGCCGAAATCGATGGCACCCATCGACAGCAGGTTCGCCGATTCGCCGCTCAGCACCAGAATGCCGATCGCGAACAAGAGCGCGAAGGGGATGGTCGCCGAGACGATCAGGGCGGACCGCAGGTTGCCCAGGAACAGCCACTGGATGAGGAAGATCAGGCAGATCCCCATCACCATGTTGTGCAACACGGTAGTGGTGGTGACGTCGACCAGCACGCTGCGGTCATAGATGCGCTCGATGCGCACACCCGGCGGCAACAGGTTGGAGGCGTTGATGCGATCGACCTCGGCCTCGACGGCGCGTAGCGTCGGCATGGTCTCGGCACCACGCCGCATCAGCACGATGCCCTCGACGATATCGTCGTCGTCGTCGTGGCCGGCGACACCCAGCAGAGGTTCGTAGCCGACGCTGACGGTGGCAACGTCCGACACCAGGATGGGCGCGCCGTCGCGCACCGTCAGCATGGTGCCGTTGATGTCGGCCATGGTGCGGATCTGTCCGACGCCGCGCACCACCGCTGACTGCGGGCCGAGCTGGACGGTGTTGGCGCCGACATTGATGTTGGCGCTGTTCAGCCCGTCGACCACCTGCTTGAGCGTGAGGCCGTAGGCCAGCAGACGGTCGAGATCGACGGTGATATCGAAGGTCTTGCTCTTGCCGCCCCAGGTCGTGACATCGATCACGCCAGGCACCGCCTTCAGCCGGCGCAGCAGGATCCAGTCCTGGATGGTCTTGAGGTCGGTGACGCTGAAGCCAGGCGGGCCGGCGACGCGATAGCGAAAGATCTCGCCGATCGGGCTGGTCGGCGAAATGATGGGCTGGGCGCCGTTGGGCAGTGGGCCG
>DATGZZ010000477.1:0-2159 GCA_035296945.1 Reyranella sp. | reverse complement strand
GAGCCCGGCCGCGCCGCCTTCGGCGTGCACGACGTGGTCAACGAGAACATGGCGGGCGCGGCGCGCGTCGCCATCGCCGAGCGCGGCCGTATTCCTGCGGAGTATGCGCTGCTGGCGACCGGCGGCGCGGGTCCGGTGCATGCCTGGCACGTGGCGCGCAAGCTCGGGATCAATCGCGTGGTCTGTCCGCCGGGTGCGGGCGCCGGCAGCACCATCGGCATGCTGATGGCGCCGGCGCGCGTCGATCGCGTAGCGAGCTTCAACGTGGCGCTGGCCGGTGCGGACTTCGCTGCCGCCGCTCGCGTCTTCGCCGGTCTCGAGAAGGAGTCGGTCGACGTCCTGCGGCTTACCGGCGCCGACATCGAGCAACGCACCGTCCGGCACCTGGCCGACATGCGTTACATCGGCCAGGGCAGCGAGGTCACGGTGGCGCTGCCCGACCCGATCACCGAGGCCGGGGTGAGAACGGCATTCGAGGCCGCCTACAAGGCCCTGTTCGCCCGCACGCCGCCGGGGGCGGCGATCCAGTTCGTCGCCCTGCGCCTGTCGGCCAGCGCGCCGATGGCCGGCAGCGGCGGCGCGCTGGAGCTGCCGCGCCATCCTTCAGCCGCGGCACTGAAGGGCACGCGACCGGTCTTCTTCCCTGACGCCGGCAAGATGCTGCCGACCCAGGTGTGGGATCGTTACGCGCTGCAGCCCGGCGTCAACATCGACGGCCCCGCCGTGTTCGAAGAGGACGAGAGCACCTTCATCGTCGGCCCCGGCGCAAAGGCGCGCCTGCTGGCCGACGGATCCATCCTGGCGGAGGTCGGCTGATGGCGTCGCCCAAGAAATCTAGAGAGTTCGATCCGATCGAGTTGGAGTTGCTGTGGCGGCGCCTGATCTCCATGGTCGACGAGGCGGCGGCGGCCATGGTGCGCACCAGCTTCTCAACGCTGGTGCGCGAGAGCTACGATTTCTCTTGTGTCATCACCGACGCGGCGGGCCAATCGTTGGTGCAGGCAAGTGAGAGCATCCCGAGCTTCATTGGCACCTTGCCGGAGACGGTAAAACATTTCCTGCGCTTCTTTCCGCCCGACCAGCTCGCGCCGGGCGACGTGCTGATCACCAACGACATCTGGCTGGGCACCGGTCATCTGCCGGACATCACGCTGGCCAAGCCGATCTTTTTGGATGGCCGGCTGGTCGCTTTCAGCGCCACGACAGCGCACGCGCCTGACATCGGCGGCAAGATCCGCAGCCCCGAGCCGCGCGAGGTCTTCGAGGAGGGGCTGCAAATCCCGCCGATGAAGATGATCGCGGCCGGCAAGACCGACGAGACGCTGGTCAGCATCATTCGCAAGAACGTGCGCACGCCCGACCAGACCATGGGCGACTTGTGGGCGCAGGTGGTGGCGCTCGACCTGATGGAAGACCGCTTGCGCAACCTGATGGAAGGCTACGGCCTGCCCGATCTCACCGACCTCGCGCGCGAGATCCAGGGCCGTTGCGAGACGGCGATGCGCGCGGCGATCCGCGAACTGCCCGACGGCACCTACAGGAGCGAGCTCAAGACCGACGGCCTGATGGAGACGCCGATCACGCTCAGGATGGAGCTCACCATCAAGGGCGACGAGATCATGATGGATTTCGCCGGCACCGACGCCCAGGTCGATCGCGCCATCAATTGCGCGCTTTGCTACACCAACGCCATGGCGATGTACGGGGTGAAGGTCTGCACCAGCCCCAACCTGCCCAACAACGAAGGCGCGTGGCGGCCGATCACGCTCAAGGCGCCCGAAGGCTGCATCGTCAATCCGCAATTCCCCGCGCCGGGCGGCTCGCGCATGCTGATCGGCCACTACGTGCCGATGCTGGTGTTCGGCTGCCTCGGCCAGATCGTGCCCGAGCGCGTCATGGCGGCCTGCGGCTCGCCGATGTGGGGCATGAACCAGTCGGGTGTGCGGGAAGGTGGCAGGCCCTACGCCAACATGTTCTTCTACAATGGCGGCATGGGCGGCAATACGCGGCGCGACGGCGTGACGTGCCTCAGCTGGCCGTCGAACGTCAGCTCGACCTCGATCGAGATCAGCGAGCACATCGCACCGCTGCGCTTCCATCACAAGAAGCTGCGCCCCGATTCGGGCGGCGCTGGCCGCCATCGCGGCGGTCTTGGCCAG
>DATGZZ010000476.1:0-2544 GCA_035296945.1 Reyranella sp. | reverse complement strand
TGCCGCTACCGGGCCGCCTGCTGCTTGCGCGCCGCCTCGGCCTTCGCCTGTGCCCCGGGAAAGCTGCTGCGCAGGCTGTGCACCAGGTAGTAGACGCCGCCGACGATGCCCACTGGCATCAGGTATATCAGCACGATCAACAGGATGCCGAACACGGTATAGGCCGACAGGTCGAACTGCAGGCCGAGGTCGTTCTTGGCGAAGGTCGAGAGCGCCTGCGCCGAATTGTCGACCAGCACGTAGAAGATGCCGCCCACGACCGAGCCGATCAGCGAGCCGATGCCGCCCACCACCAGGCCGATCAGGAACTTGATGGACAGGAAGATGTTGAAGCTGTCGGGCGCCACGAAGGCGATGGTAAAGGCCGAAAGGGCGCCGGCGATGCCGGTATAGGCCGCGCTGATGCCGAAGGTGACGGTCTTGTAGAGGGAGGTGTCGATGCCCATCGTGTCGGCGGCGATGGGGTAGTCGCGGATCGCCATCATGGCCCGGCCGCTGCGGCTGTTCAGCATGTTGGCGGCCGCCCAGTAGAGCAGCACCATCACGACCAGGATGAAATAGTAGAGCCACTGGTCTTCGGTCAGCGGCAGGCCGAACGGCACCTCGGGCTTGTTGAGCACGATGCCCTGCACGCCGCCGGTCAGGCCCTCCAGCCATTTGTATTTCAGGATCTGCGGCACGGCGAGCGCGAGCGCGAAGGTGGCGAGTGCGAGGTAGTGGCCCTCGAGCTTGAGCGCCGGCAGGCCGAACAGGTAGCCGACGATGAAGCAGACGATCGCCGCCGCCGGCAGGGTCGCCCAATACGGCATGTTGAGATGGTCCATCAGGACCGCCGCTGTATAGGCGCCGACGGCGTAGAATGCGCCGTGGCCGAGCGAGATCTGGCCGTTGAAGCCGGTCAGCAGGTTGAGGCCGAGCACAGCGATCGCCGCGATCATCATGGTGCTGACCAGGAACAGCCGATAGTCGGAGACGAGGTCGGGCAGCATCGGCCGCAGCAAGGGCACCAGGAAGGCCAGCGCCAGCACCACCCACAGCAGCTTCTTGGAGGTTGCCGACATGTCAGACCCTCTTCACGACGACGCGGCCGAAGATGCCGGCCGGTCGCACGGTGAGCACGAAGATCACGATGATCAGGGCGACGGTGAGCTTCTCGCCGTTGCCGATGATGTAGATGCCGGTCGCCTTCTCGATCTGGTTGCCGGCGAAGGCCACCATGTTCTCGAGCACGCCGACGATGAAGCCGCCCAGCACCGCGCCGCCCGGGTTGCCGATGCCGCCGACCAGGGCGCCGGCGAAGGCGTAGAGCAGGATGCCGCCCATCATGTTGGGATCGAGATAGACGATGTGGGCCACCATGATGCCGGCGACCGCGCCGACCGCCGCGGCCAGCCCCCAGCCCAGCGCCAGCATCCAGTCGACGCGCACGCCGACCAGGCGGGCCATCTGCGGGTTCTGCGCGGCCGCGCGCATGGCAAGCCCGAGCGGCGTGTAGCGGAAGAAGGCGAACAAGAGGCCGAGCACGATCAGCGTGACGAGCACGACGCCCAGCTGGTGCGGCCCGATGACGCCCGCGATGCCGAAGCTGCTCTTGGGGAACGGCGAGGGATATTCCTTGATCAGGTAGCTCCAGATGGCGCCCGCGACCGAGTTGAAGATTGCGAGCAGGCCGATGAAGACCACGACGATGGACAGCACGGGCGCATTGTGAAGCGGTCGCAAGATGACGCGCTCGATGATGACGCCCAGCACGAAGGACAGCACCACCGCCAGGATGAACGCGAACCAGAAGCTCAGCCCCCAGCTCATGAGCTGCCAGCTGATGTAGGTCGAGAACATCGCCATCTCGCCCTGGGCGAAATTGATGTGGTCGGTCGACACGTAGATCATGACCAGCGCCAGCGCGACGCAGGCATAGATGGCGCCGTTGGCCAGGCCGGACGCGACTTGCTGGAGGAACTGTTCCATCTTCTGCCTCAGTACCCGAGGTACGACTTGCGGATGTTCTCGTCGTTCTTCACCACCGCCGAGGGACCGGACATCACGACGTGGCCGGTTTCCAGCACATAGGCGTGGTCGGCGAGATCGAGGGCGAGTGCCGCATTCTGCTCGACCAGCAGGATGCTCACCTTTTCCTCCTCGTTGATGCGCCGCAGGATACGGAAGATCTCGACTACGATCAGCGGGGCGAGGCCAAACGACGGCTCGTCGAGCAGCATCAGGCGCGGTCCCAGCATCAGGGCGCGGGCGATCGCCAGCATCTGCTGCTCGCCGCCCGACAGCGTGCCGGCCTGCTGCTGCACGCGCTCCTGCAGCCGCGGGAAATAAGAAAAGACGCGGTCGAGCTCGCGCTTGACCGCCGCCTTGTCCCGGCGCGTGTAGGCGGCGATGCGCAGGTTCTCGTCGACGGTCAGCGTCGTGAACGTGCCGCGCCCCTCGGGCACGTGGGCAATCCTGAGCCGGACGATTTCCTCGGTCGGTTGCCCGACGATATCCTTGCCGTCGAAGCGTACCGAGCCTTCGGTGCGAACCATGTTGCAGATC
>DATGZZ010000475.1:0-4016 GCA_035296945.1 Reyranella sp. | reverse complement strand
TGCGCGGCCGGCAGATCGCCATCGAGACCGACCAGGTGTGGGGCACCGTGCGGATGCCTGCGGTCTACGACACTGCGATCGCGGCATTCTGCATACTCGCGATCGCCTCGGCGGACGGCCTGTCCGGCCTGTTCAAGCCGGGAACCCTCCCCCGTCACGCCCACATGGCGGCAGCCAGCGCGCTGTTCGCAGGCTATCTCGCCGGGCGCGCCTGGTCGCTGATACGCCGCGCCGTGCGGTTGCCGCACACCGAGCTCTAGGCGGCCAACCGCTGCGATCCGCACCATTGCGGACCGGATCGCCACCGCATCGGACCCGATAGGCCGGGCACGTCAACGCGGCGTGGAGTAGGAGGAGTCCATGTGCTCCACCGTCTCTCCCACCACCGACCGAGTCAGGATCGAGATCCGCCGCGGCAGCGAGCCCGCGATCGGCTTCGACGTGGCCCTGAGCGAGGCGACAAACCTGTCCGCGCTTGCCCAGGCGAGCGCGCGGGCGATGGGCTTTTCGACCTTCGTGGCGTTCAATCGTCTGCAACG
Source organism: Reyranella sp. (assembly GCA_035296945.1). Taxonomy (GTDB): domain Bacteria; phylum Pseudomonadota; class Alphaproteobacteria; order Reyranellales; family Reyranellaceae; genus Reyranella. Next base: position 3,477 of record DATGZZ010000475.1, on the reverse strand, counting down.
GTCGCCGGAATTGTGGCTGGCGCTCGCGCTCGCCAGCCTGCGTCTGGCGCTGGCGCCGGCGTTCGATCACCGTGCCGCCGCTGCCCGCGAAGAGCGGCTCTTGCAACAAGCCGCGGCAGACGCCGCTGTCGCACGCGTGGCAAGAATCGCGGCAATCGACCGGCTGCGCGCCTGGCTGGTCACGGCCTGGTCGCGGCTCTCGCCGCCCGGGCTGCCGGCCAATCGCTCCCCTCACCCTTCGGTGTCGCTCCCTACCCCGTCTTCTTGACCAGTGCGGGATACATCACGGCGTCGCCGTGGGCCGCCATGTAGGCCAGCTCCTCGTCGGAGATGAATTCCGGCGTCTTGCCGTTCGCGGCGCACAGCGTCTCGACGATGATGTTGCGCTTGATCTCGCTCACCAGCACGCAGGTGCGATGGTAGGCCTCCGAGACCGAGCGGCCGAGCACGGTGAAGCCGTGGCGCTTCATGATGATGCAGTTGGTGTCCTGGATGAACGTCTTGATCGGCGCCACGTCCTCCTCGACGTTGACGCTGGCCGGCAGGTAGTGAGCCGGCTTCTGCATCAGGTAACCGTAGGTCAGGCTGTAGGAGCGGATGGTGTCGTAGCCTGCCGCCATGAAGGCGATCATCTCGTCGTGGTGCAGGTGGATCACGCAATTGACGTCGGGCCGCAGGCGCAGGATCTCGCGGTTCATCTGATGGCCGACCGTGGTCGCCCGCTCGCCGCGCAGGATGCGGCCCCACGGGATGTCGGTGATGACCAGATCCTCCGCCTCGACCTCTTCGAGGCTGATGCCCTGGGGCTTGGCGTAGCACACGCCGTGCTCGTGGCCGGGATGGGCCACGCGGATCACCATGCCGCCGACGCTCGAATTGACCAGCCCGCGCGCCGCCAGGCGATGGGCATAGGTGACGTAGCTCTTGGTCACCTTGGGGTCGAACTGGACGTCGGGATCGGGCGTGAGCTCGTTGACCTTGAACGACGCAGTCGTGCTGCCATCCATGACGCTCTCCTCTATTCCGTCGGCTTGATGCCGAGTCGATCGGCCAGCGCACGCAAGTCCTGAGTCTGCTTGGCCATGGCGGCGGCGAACACCGCCGGCGTCGACATGACGGGCTCGACGTCCATGGCGCGCAGCGACTCGCGACCCTGATCGGTCAGGAACCCCTCGGCCAGTGCCTTCTGGATGCGGTCGGCGATCGCGGGCGGCAGGCCGGGAGGTCCTACGACGCCGTACCAGAAGACGGCGTCGAAGCCCTTCACGCCCAGGCTCTCGAAGGTCGGCACGTTGGGCAGCACGGGCGACGGCCGGGTGACGGCAAAGCCCGTCAGCCGTCCCTCGCGCACCAGGCCGGCCGAGCCCGACGGGTTGTCGAGCATCACCGCAACGGTGCCGCTCATCAGATCGGGATAGGCCAAGGCCGATCCCTTGTAGGGCACGTCGACCATTTCGATGCCGGCCAGGAGCTCGAACTGCTTGGTGAGCAGATAGCCCAGCGTCGACACGCCGACCGAGGCGCAGTTCACCTTGCCCGGCTGGGCCTTGGCGGCGGCGATGAAGCCTGAAAGATCGGTCGCGCCCGCGGCCGGGCCGCCGATCAGGATGTAGGGCGTGGTGCCCAGCATGGTGATGGCAGTGAAGGACTTCACCGGATCGTAGGGCAGATCCTTGCGGAACACCGGCGCGGCGGAGTGGCTCGACGCGGTGGCGATGCCGATCGTGTAGCCGTCGGGCTCGGCCTTGGCGACGACGTCGCTGCCGATCGTGCCACCCGCGCCGGCGCGGTTCTCGACGACGACGGGAACGCCCAGCGCCTCCGACAGCCGCTGCATGGCGCGCCGCCCGATCGTATCGGTGCCGCCGCCGGGCGGCAGCGGCACGATGCAGCGGATGGGCTTGCTGGGCCAATTCCCCTGGGCGCGGCCGACGGCAGGAAGGACCAAGGGCGCGGCAACGGCCGCCGCGGCTGTCTTGAAGAGGGTGCGACGCGTTCTTGCGATCATCCGGGCATTGTCGCGCCGAATGCGCGCCAGCGCTACTTCGGCTTGGCCGCCGCCGCGCCGGGCGTGATCAGCTTGATGCCGTCGACCGTTATCGTGATCGATGAGGGCGGGTCGCCATCGGCGCGCAGCCAGCCGCGGGCGACCGCCACGCGGATCGCGGCGTCGAGCGCGTCCCTGTTCGTGGTCCGGAGCTTGGCCTGAACCTTGTCGACATGCGTCCAGGTCGGTGGAGGCCGACGGCCGGTCACGTCGTGCACCGCGGTCAGCAGGGAAGACAGGAACTCGGCGGGGCTGGGCGACGGTGTGGCCATCATCGGACTATAGAGCCTAGGCCGCTTCCTTGTCCTTGCCCTCGCCGACGCGCGCGGCGAGCGAGGCCGCCATGAACTCGTCGAGGTCGCCGTCCAGCACCTTCTGCGGATCGGAGCGTTCGACGCCGGTGCGCAGGTCCTTCACCATCTGGTAGGGCTGCAGCACGTAGGAACGGATCTGGTGGCCCCAGCCGATGTCGGTCTTGCTGGCCTCGGCCTCGAGCCGCTCGGCCTCGCGCTTCTGCAATTCGACCTCGTAGAGCCGCGCCTTCAGCATCTGCATGGCCTTGGCGCGGTTCTGGTGCTGCGAACGCTCCTGCTGCACGGCGACGGCGATGCCGGTCGGGATGTGGGTGATGCGCACTGCCGAGTCCGTCTTGTTGACGTGCTGGCCGCCCGCGCCGGAAGCTCGGTAGGTGTCGACGCGCAGGTCCTTGTCCACAAGCTCGATCTCGATGTCGTCGTCGACCTCGGGATAGACCCAGACCGAAGCGAACGAGGTCTGGCGCCGCGCATTGCCGTCGAACGGCGAGATGCGCACCAGGCGGTGCACGCCCGATTCGGTCTTCAGCCAGCCATAGGCGTTGGGGCCTTCGACCTTGAAGGCGCACGACTTGATGCCGGCCTCTTCGCCCGCGCTCTCCTCCAGCCAGCTCACCTTGAAGCCACGGCGCTCGGCCCAGCGCGTGTACATGCGCCCCAGCATCTCGGCCCAGTCCTGCGCCTCGGTGCCGCCCGCGCCGGCGTTGAGCTCGACATAGGCGTTGTTGGCGTCGGCCTCGCCGGAGAGAAGCGTTTCCAGCCGTGCCTTGGCCGCCTCGCCGCGTGCCTCGCCGAGCGCCCGCTCGGCGTCGGCGATCATCGCCTCGTCCTTCTCGGCCTCGGCCATCTCGATCAGTCCGACATTATCGTCGATGGCGGCGCGCAGGCGCTTGATGGTGGCGATCGCACCCTCGAGCTTGGTGCGCTCCTTCATCACCGCCTGGGCCTGCTTCTGGTCGTTCCACAGCGCCGGATCCTCGGCGCGCGCGTTCAGCTCGTCGAGACGGACGACCGCGCGGTCGTAGTCAAAGACGCCTCCTGAGGAGTTCCAGCGACTCCTCGATCTCGTTCACCATCGACTGGGCTTCGGCGCGCATCGTTACGACTTCCTTCGTG
>DATGZZ010000474.1:0-4500 GCA_035296945.1 Reyranella sp. | reverse complement strand
CGCCATGATCGGCATCACCGTGCCGAACCTCTCGGGTGGCTACTCGGCGATGATGCCGTACCACCACATCACCAAGCCGGTCCTGATCGGCGAGATCCAGGGCAACGGCCAGTTCGACACGGTGTGGCAGACCCCGGGCCTGGTGGTCGCGGAAGAGTGGTCGCCCTACCTGCCGGACTCCAAGGACCTGATCGCCGATTGGCGCAAGCCCATGAACTGCGGCAACTTCAACGTCGTCACCGGCAAGTGCGGCGGCAAGGGCAAGTAAGGCCTCGCGCTCGCAATTCACAGGGGCGGGGCGACTTTCGAGTCGCCCCGTTCTCGTCTCCGGGTTATTCGCAAAAGTCATGTTTTTCATGCGCCTGCTAGCGGGGGTGTCGTCGGCGCTGGCCGCGGGGGTGATCGCCGCGACGGCCTGGGCTGCCGATCTTTCGACCCTCGTGACCAACCTCACCACCGGCGGCTTCGGCGAGCGCGAAAAGGCGATCGGCGAGCTGGTCGCCTCCGGTGAAGGGCGCGCCGCGCCCATCCTCGAGGCGCTGGCGGCAGGCCAGCTCTATGTCCGCAAGGCCGACACCGTCGTGGTCATCGGCAAGGCCGACGGCAACAAGCTTGCGCTCACCGAAGCGGTGTCGGGCAAGCCCGCCGGCTCCGGCACCGAGGCCGAGCTCGACCGCGTGCGGGTCAACAACCGGCTGCGCGGCCTCATCGAGGCGGCCGTGGGCTCGCTCACGCTGATGAGCCCCGACGCCCGCGTCCGGCGCGATGCGGCCGAGTCGCTGTTCAAGCGTCCCGATCCGGCGGCGCTCGGCGCCCTCGACTCCGCGATCGCCGCCGAGAAGGATCAGCGCATCAAGACCGCCTTCCAGGAGGCGCGCGCAGCCGTCGTGCTGGTCTCCGACGCCCCCAAGCCGCAGAAGCTCGAGGCGCTCGACGTCGTGCGCGACAAAGGCAACCGCGACGCACTGAGCGTCCTGCAGGCCGCCATCAACAGCGCCTCCGATCCCGAGATCAAGGCCGCGGCCACCGCCGCCGCCGCCTCGATCCGCCAGTCGCTCGCCGCCTGGGAAGCCGCGCAGAACGTGTGGTACGGCATCTCCTTGGGCTCGGTGCTGCTGTTGGCGGCGATCGGGCTTGCCATCACCTTCGGCACCATGGGCGTGATCAACATGGCGCATGGCGAGATGGTGATGCTGGGCGCCTACACGACCTTCGTCGTGCAGGACATCATCCGCACCTCGTTTCCGCACCTGTTCGACGCCTCGCTGGTGATCGCGCTGCCGCTCGCCTTCGTGGTCGCCGGCCTGGTCGGCATCGCCATCGAGCGCGGCATCATCCGTTTCCTCTACGGCCGGCCGCTCGACACGCTGCTCGCCACCTGGGGCCTGTCGCTGGTGCTGCAGCAGGCCGTGCGCTCGATCTTCGGCCCGTCCAATCGCGAGGTCGGCGCGCCGTCCTTCATGTCGGGCGCCTTCCAGCTCGGCCAGCTCACCATCACCTACGGGCGCCTGTGGATCGTGGTGTTCTCGCTGCTGGTGTTCGCCGCCCTCATCCTGGTGCTGCGCAAGACGCCGCTCGGCCTCTACATGCGCGCCGTCACCCAGAACCGGCCGATGGCTTCGGCCATGGGCATCCGGACACCGCGCGTCGATGCGCTGACCTTCGGGCTCGGCTCGGGCATCGCTGGCCTCGCCGGCGTGGCGCTGAGCCAGATCGACAATGTCAGTCCCAACCTCGGCCAGGGCTACATCATCGACTCCTTCATGGTCGTGGTGTTCGGCGGCGTCGGCAATCTGTTCGGCACGCTGGTCGGCGCGACCGCGCTCGGCATCGTCAACAAGTTCCTAGAACCCTATGCCGGCGCCGTGCTGGGCAAGATCCTGGTGCTGGTGTTCATCATCCTGTTCATCCAGCGCCGGCCGCGCGGCCTGTTCGCGCTCAAAGGCCGGTCGGTCGAATGATCACCCGGTTCCTCTGGCAGGGTATGGGTCCCAGCTTGCGCGTCGGCGTGCTGTTCGTGCTGGCGATCGGCATCATCCTGCCGTTGCTCAACCAGCTCATGCCGGCCAGCAGCGCATTCTACGTGCCGGCCTGGGTGCTGCAGCTCATCGGCAAGTATCTCTGCTTCGCCTCGCTCGCGCTCGCCGTCGACCTCGTCTGGGGCTTCTGCGGCATCCTCACGCTCGGCCATGCCGCCTTCTTCGCGCTGGGCGGCTACTGCATGGGCATGTACCTGATGCGCCAGATCGGCAGCCGCGGCCAATACGGCAATCCGCTGCTGCCCGACTTCATGGTGTTCCTGAACTACAAGGAGCTGCCCTGGTTCTGGCACGGCTTCGACCAGTTCTGGTTCGCCGCCATCATGGTCGTCCTGGTGCCGAGCGTGCTCGCCCTGGCGCTGGGCTGGTTCGCCTTCAGAAGCCGCGTCACCGGCGTCTACCTCTCGATCATCACCCAGGCCATGACCTTCGCCCTGATGCTTGCGTTCTTCCGCAACGACATGGGTCTCGGCGGCAACAACGGCATGACCGACTTCAAGGACATTTTGGGCTTCTCGGTGCAGTCCGACGCCACGCGCGCCACGCTGTGCTTCGCCTCGGCCCTGGTGCTGGCGATCTTCCTGGTGATCGCAGGCGCCGTCGTCGGCTCGCGCTTCGGCAAGGCGCTGACGGCGGTGCGCGACGCCGAAAGCCGCATGCGCTTCCTGGGCTACCGCGTCGAAGGCTATAAGCTCTTCGTCTTCGTGCTGTCGGCGGCGATGGCGGGCGTCGCCGGCGCGCTCTACGTGCCGCAGGTCGGCATCATCAATCCCAGCGAGTTCTCGCCCGGCAACTCGATCGAGGCGGTTCTGTGGGTGGCCGTCGGCGGCCGCGGCACGCTGATCGGTCCGATCATCGGCGCCTTCGCCGTCAACTTCGGCAAGACCTACCTGACGGGCGCGTTGCCCGAGGTCTGGCTGTTTGCGTTGGGTGCGCTGTTCATCGCCGTCACGCTGTTCCTGCCCAAGGGCATCGTCGGCCTGTGGGGCCAGATCCGCAACCGCGGCACCGCGCGCAAGGCGAGGGTGCCGGCATGAGCATGACCGAGCAGAGGAGCACCTCGGCGCTGCTCTATCTCAGCGGCGTCACCGTCTCGTTCGACGGCTTCAAGGCGCTGAACAACCTCTCGCTGCTGGTCGAGCCGGGCGAGATGCGGGCCATCATCGGCCCCAACGGCGCCGGCAAGACCACGATGATGGACGTCGTTACCGGCAAGACGCGGCCCGACGAGGGCGAGGTCGTGTTCGACGGCAAGGCCGACCTCACCAAGCTCGACGAGGCCGACATCGCGACCTTGGGCATCGGGCGGAAATTCCAGAAACCCACCGTGTTCGAGAACCACACGGTGCGCGACAACCTCGTACTGGCGCTGGCTGGCCTGCGCAGCTGGTACAAGCTCCTGCTCGCCGCGCCGACCAAGGCCGAGAACGCCCGGCTGGACGAGATCCTGTCGATCATCCGCATGGAGCCCCAGCAGGACATGCTGGCGGCGCGTCTCAGCCACGGCCAGAAGCAGTGGCTCGAGATCGGCATGCTGCTCGCACAGGATCCCAAGCTCCTGCTGGTCGACGAGCCGGTCGCCGGCATGACCGACGTCGAGACCGAGACCACCGCGCAGGTGCTGCGCGAGATCAACAGGACACATTCCGTCGTGGTGGTCGAGCACGACATGAGCTTCGTGCGCGCGCTTGGCGTCAAGGTGACGGTGCTGCACGAGGGCTCGATGCTGGCCGAGGGCACGCTCGACCAGGTGAGCGCCGATCAGCGCGTCGTCGAAGTCTATCTCGGGCGCTGACGATGCTCGCGGTCGACAACGTCAATCTCTTCTACGGCGCTGCCCAGGCGCTGCGTTCGGTGTCGCTTAGCGCCAATATCGGCCGCGTGACCTGCCTGCTGGGCCGCAACGGCGTCGGCAAGACCAGCCTGCTGCGCGCCATCTGCGGCCTGCAGCCGATCGCCTCGGGCTCGATCGCGCTGGACGGCGCCGACGTCTCGCGCCTGCCGCCCTACGAGCGGGCGCGGCGCGGCGTGGCGCTGGTGCCGCAGGGCCGCGAGATCTTCCCGCTGCTGACGGTGAAGGAGAATCTCGAGACCGGCTTTGCGCCGGTCAGCCGCGACCAGAAGAAGGTGCCGGACGAGGTGTTCGAGCTCTTCCCGGTGCTGCAGTCGATGCTGCGGCGCCGCGGCGGCGACCTGTCGGGCGGCCAGCAGCAGCAGCTCGCGATCGGCCGCGCCCTCACCATGCGGCCCAAGCTCCTGGTGCTCGACGAGCCGACCGAGGGAATCCAGCCCTCGGTCATCAAGGACATCGGCCGCGCCATCGTCTTCCTGCGCCAGCGCGGCGACATGGCGATCCTGCTGGTCGAGCAGTATCTCGATTTCGCCCATGAGCTGGCCGACGACTTCGCCGTGATGGACCGCGGTGAGATCGTGATGTCGGGAACGCGCGAGACCTTCGATA
>DATGZZ010000473.1:0-2783 GCA_035296945.1 Reyranella sp. | reverse complement strand
GTCGAGGAGGATCTCAAGACCGAGTTCTTCGCCGCCCCGCCCAACGGCAAGATCGAGCACCTGAAGGAGCTGGTCGACGATCCCTACGTGCTGTTCGGCGTCAGCGACGGCGGCGCCCACACCAAGTTCCTGACCGCCGGCCGCTATCCCACCGAGACGCTGTGCAAGGTGGTGCGCGAGCACAAGATGCTGAGCCTGGAAGACGTGCACTGGCGGCTGTCGGCCTTGCCGGCCGAGGTCGCGGGCTTCCGCGGACGCGGCGTGCTGAAGAAGGGCGCGCCGGCCGACATCGTGATCTACGACTTCGACGGGCTGAAAGTCATGCCCGACGAGATCGTGCACGACCTGCCGGGCGGCGAATGGCGGCGCGTGCAGCGCGCCCAGGGGTACAAGTACGTGCTGGTGAACGGCGAGGTCACGATCCGCAACGATCGGCCGACCAACACCCATTCCGGCCGACTGCTACGGCACGGCAACGCGTAAGGGAGTCTTTCCTCCCCAGCGGAGCTGGGGAGGTGGCCCGTAGGGCCGGAGGGGTCATGAGCATCAGTACTGATGCCCATGACCCCTCCGCCCGCTTCGCGGGCACCTCCCCACCTACGGTGGGGAGGGAGACAAAGAAAAAGGGCGGCCTCAGGCCGCCCTTCTTGTTTCCGCCGAATCCTACTGCTTCGGGCAGGGATGGACGTTCATCTCGGGGCCAAGGTCGAACGGCGGCGGCACCTGGGCAAGCGAGGTGACCTGGCTCGACAGCGCCCAGTCGAAGGCCCGCTTGGTGCGCGAGCAGAATTCCTTGTCGACGGGCGCGCGCTGCGCCGTGCGGTTGGCGAATTCAGTCACGACGACGTCGACGTTTAAGCGCTTGCGACCGGCCAGCTGTCCCAGGCTGCGGAAGTTGGCGTTGAGTTCGCCCTGGAACTTGGAGATGAATGCCGCGTATTGCTGCTCGTAGGCGCGGCCGCCGCCGGCAGTCTGGCACTGCAGGGTGCCGACGGAGAGCTCCTGCTGCAGCATGCGGGCGCGATAGATGGCAAGATCCGCGTCGTTGTAGCAGATGGCGCGGACGCTGGCCGCGGCCGGCGGGGGGGTCGTCGAGGCGGCCTGGTAGTCCGCCGCCGGCGGCTTGGAGGCCGGCGCCGTCGTGGCCTGCTGCCCGAGTGGGCAGCCGCCCAGGGCCAGACCGCCTGCGACCACGACTGCCGCCTGCAAGAGCTTCCTGATCATTAATTCACTCCCAACGCATTGGCCGGAAACCGCATGCGGGTACAACAGTTAGGGGCCGCTTTCAAATCAATTACCGTGTGAGGTGGGTGAAGTCATCCCGCGGCAGCGAAAAACGGGGGATCAGTGCACGGCCCGGGCGAGTGCGCGGTCGAAGATCTCCAGCCCGAGGTCGATTTCCCCAGTGTCAATGGTAAGGGGCGGCGCGATGCGGAATATGCCGAAGCCGCCGCGCACCACGCTGGTCATCATGCCAAGATCGAGGCATTCGCGGGCCACGCGCTGGGCGAGCTCGGGGTCGGGCGCCCTGGTGCGGCGGTCCTTCACCAGGTCGAGCCCCAGCAGCAGGCCGCGGCCACGCACGTCACCGATGCAATCATAGCGCTGCTGCAGCCCCAGCAGGCCGGCCTTGAGCCGCTCGCCGAGCTGGTTGGCGCGTTCCGTGAGCCGATCACGCAGGATCACCTCGATCACCTTCAAGCCGACCGCCGCCGGCAGCGGATCTGAGGCGTGTGTGGTGTAGAACAGGAAACCGCGCTCGGCCGCGACATCCTCGATTTCCGGTGTCGTCAGCATGGCGGCAAGCGGCAGGCCGGCGCCCAGCGTCTTGGAGAGCGTGAGATATTCCGGCACTACGCCGTCGCGTTCGCAGGCGAACAGGTGGCCGGTGCGGCCGAGCCCGGTCTGCGCCTCGTCGAAGATGAGCTGCATGCCGCGCTCGCGGCATTTCTCGGCCAGGGCCGCCATGTAGCCTTCGGGCGGCTCGAGCACGCCGCCGGAACTCAGGATGGGCTCGACGATGCAGGCCGCAAGCGCGCCCGTCGACTGGCGGTCGATCAGGTCGAAGCCGAAGTCGAGCTCGCCTCGCCAGTCGTAGGCGCCGGCCTGGTCGACGAAGCGCGAGCGATAGCTGTCGGGGGCGGGCAGCACCAGCGCGCCGGGCTGGGTCGGACCGTAGCCTTTGCGGCTGGAGGAGTAGGTCGCCGAGGCCGCACCGCCGGTGACGCCGTGCCAGGAGCGGCTCATGGCGACGATCTCGTGATGGCCGGTCACCAGCTTGGCCATGCGCAGCGCCGCCTCGTTGGATTCGCCGCCGGTCGAGACCAGCAGCACGCGGTCGAGCTTGCCGGGCGAGATTTTGGCGATCAGCGCGGCCAAGTCGACGACGGGCCGCGACAGAACGGTCGAGTAGAGATGATCGAGCTCGCCGATGTACTTGCGCGCCACCGCGACGATGTCGGGATGACTGTGGCCCAGGATGGCGCTCATCTGACCCGAGGTGAAATCGAGGATGCGGCGGCCGTCGGCATCGGTGAAGTAGTTGCCGTCCGCGCTCTCGGCGATCACCGGCGCGAACGCCCCGCCATAGCGCACGAGATGGGCGCGGGCCTTGGCCCAAAAGTCGGGATCGCTGTTGCCGGTCATCGATCACCTCATCTCCTCCCCCGTCATACGGGGGAGGGCAGGGAGGGGGAAAGCCCCAAAGGAAACATGTGAGAGGCGAAGATCATGATCTGGAATGATCAGGCACCATCATTGAGGCTCGCCCCCTCCCGTACCCT
>DATGZZ010000472.1:0-8679 GCA_035296945.1 Reyranella sp. | reverse complement strand
TCGTAGAGCACCAGGTTGTTGAACAGCGCCATGAACGGCAGCACCGTCGAGTTGGTCGCCTCCTCATGGATCGAGGCGCTCGGCGGATTGTCGCGATGGTACATTTTCAGCACGCCGCCGCTCTTCTGCGCCAGCGCCACGCCCGAACTCAAAACCAGGGCGGCCACGAGGCCACCCATCAGGATCATCGGCCGCATCGTCTTCCTCCCAAGCACCCGCGTGTCGAGCCGCGGTTTGGAGGGCAGTCTAGCTTCTTAATCCTCCCCCGTCATACGGGAGGACGGGGTGGGGGAGAGCCGCAGTCGCGCTGATTCAGGTTTCAGATCATGATGATCTGTAATGTCATCGATCCTCTTAGTGGCCTGCCCCCTCCCTACCCTCCCCCGTAAGACGGGGGAGGAGATGAGAGGGCGAGGCGTCATCAACGATCCAGCCAGACGTCCTCGAAGCGGAAGGCGTTGAACATGCTGTTGACCTGGGCGACGTAGCCCTTGACGTAGGGCTGCCAGCAGGTCGCGCTGCGGTTCCACATGATGGTCGGCCGCGCGCCGTCGGCCAGCAGCCTGGCGTCGATCTCCCACACCATCTGCCGGCGCTTGTCGGGATCGGGCTCGGACGACTGCCGCTCGAACAGGCGCTCGATCTCGCCGTTGCAGTAGCCGTTGTAGTTGCGCTCCGAGCGGCAGGAGAAGTTCTCGAAGAACGCCTGGTCGGGATCGTCGACGCCGTTGCCCGTGGTGTTGATCCCGATCGTGTAGTCCTTGCGGCCGATCCGCGGGAACCATTGCGAGGCCTCGACGACGTCGAGCTCGGCGTCGACATGGATCTCGCGCAGTTGGTCGACCAGGAGGGTCGCCGGGTTGCGATAGAGCGACTGCGGGCGGGTCTGCACCTTGGTGCGCATGCGCTTCTCCGGGCTGAAGCCCGCCCGGCCCATGATGGCGCGGGCCTCCTGCCGGTTCTTCTCGACGTCGGGGCCGTAGCCCGGCACGGTCGCCAGCTTGTCGGCGGACAGGCCCCACATGCCGTCGCTGGGCGGCTGCATGGTGCCGCCGATCTGGCCGTCGCCCTCGTTGGCGGCGATGAAGGCCCGGCGGTCGAGTGCCAGCGACAGCGCGCGGCGGATCTCGGGCTTGTCGAACGGTGCAGCCTCCCGGTTCAGCAGGATGTTGGTGTTGTTGTTCATCGAGGTCGTCTCGCACACCGCCCGGGGCGATTGGCGGCGAACGTCGCGCAACTGCGGGATCGTCACTTCCCAGGGGAAAGTGATGTCGAAGCGGCCGGCGACGAAGCTCAGCATCGCCGTCGACGGGCTTGAGACGATGTGGAACTCGATGCCGTCGAGGTGCGGCTTGCCCGGCTTGAAGTAGTCGGGATTGCGCACCAGCCGGACGCTGTCGAACTGCTTGAACGACTCGAGCTTGAACGGCCCGGTGCCGACCGGCTTGATGCGCATCTGGGCGCTCGGCACGTGGCAGGGATAGATCGGCGAGAGCCCCGAGGCCAGCAGCGTCAGCAGCGAGGGCTGCGGATGGTTGAGATGGATGGTGACTTCGTAGTCGTTGCTGCCGTGAACGTAGTTGATGTTGCCGTACCAGCTGCCGCGCGGATTGTGGCGCAGCTTGTCGCGCGCCCGGCCGGTCAGCAGGTTGAAGGTGCATTCGACGTCGGCGGCGGTGAACGCCCAGCCGTCGTGCCACTTCACGCCGCGGCGCAGCTTGAAGTTGAGCTCGGTCTTGTCGTCGTTCCAGCTCCACGATTCGGCGAGGTCGGGCACGATCGACTTGTCGCTGTTCTGCGGCACCGACGGGTCGAAGATAACAAGGTTGTTGAACACCGGCATGAAGGGCACGACGGTGGATGGGCTGAACTCCTCGAGGATCGACGTGCTCGGCGGATTGTCGCGATGAAACATGCGCAGCACGCCGCCGCGCTTCTGCGCCAGTGCCGCTTCGCCAAAGCACAGCAAGGAGAACACGATGCCGACGAGCAGCACACCACAACGCCCAGCGCGTGTGCTCAATACGCGCATCGGGCCTCGCAAGCCCATTCCGGGCGAGACGCAGAGCGTCTGTCGCTTGCCGATAGTTTCATTCGCGCACACCCGATTCCTGTCGTCATAACAAATATCAGGTGAAGGGATCAGAGTAATTGAAGAAACAAAAGATACAACTCACGGAGGCAGCGAATGCGTCTCGTGTACAGGGCAATCACCTACTTGTTACACCGGCTTAGGCCGCTTGTTTGCGGCGCATCGACTGCGAATACCTTGGGCACACCTCCTCGGCGAAGCGAGTCATCATGCGCTGGCGCAACCCGATCGGCGTGCCGGGCGTGGCGCACGACACCATGAAGTAGTTGAAGCCCAGAGCGGCCAGCTGGTCGATGCGCCGGCAGATCGTCGCCGGGCTGCCGACCAGGTTCGAGTCCATGAACGGGCCGAGCTCGCCGGGATCGGTGAGCTTGCGCAGGTTGGCGAACATGCGGCTGAAGTCCTGATACTCGGGGATGTCGGCCCACGGATTGGCGTCGGACTCGTAGTGCGCGCACTGCAGGTCGAAGTAGGGCGGGTAGTAACGGCGGCCGAGCGCCCGCGCTTCCTCGTCGGTGTCGGCGATGAACATCTTCACCGAGATCGGCAGGATGGCATCGCGCGCGGCGGCGCCGGCACGCGCCGACCAGCGTTCGAGGATCCTGGCCAGAAGCTTGTCGGGGAAGGTCGACAGGCAGATCGGCGCCACGCCGAGGTCGCCCATCACCTCGGCGCTGGCCGGGCTGCCGATGGCGCCATAGAAACGCACCTTCTTCGGCACCGGCTCGGGCCTGAGCCGGATCGGCCGCTCGATCTTCCAGAAACGGCCGTCATGGGTGAAGGGCTCGCCGGCAAGGCCCTTCTCGACGATGCGGTAGCACTCGGCGAAGCGCGCCCGCGCCTCGTTCATGTCGACGTTGTAGGCGTCGTATTCCATCTTGGCCGTGCCGCGGCCGATGCCGAGATGCAAGGTGCCGCTCGTCATGCCGTTCAGCATGGCGATCTCCTCGGCGAGTCTCAGCGGGTGGTACCACGGCAGCACCAGCACCGAGGTGCCTAGCGACAGGTCGGGAAAGGCCGCCGCAATGTGTGCCATGAACAAGAGCGGACTTGGCGTCGGATAGTAGTCGCTGAAATGGTGTTCCAGCAGCCAGGCGGCGTCGTAGCCAAGCTTCTGCCCGAGCGCGCAGTCCTCCATGACCTCGCGATACAGCGCCTGGTCGGACTTGTGTACGTCGCTGGCCGGTGCCGCCTGGAAGCCGAACGCAATGTCACCCATCGCGCTTTCCCTGAGCTTGTTCTGTTTGATGGCGAGTTTAGCAGGCTTTGCCGACGCCGTCCGCGCCGCGTCGGTCGCCGGTTCGCCTGATGATTTTGGCCGATTGATGGACGTCGATGGCCGTGTCGGCAATAGACGGCCATCGTCGCATGCGTCAGGTTGATGGCCGGCGTTGTTCCGAGGCGATGACATGTCCGTGGGCAGAAGGATCGCGTGGGCTGTAGCGGCGCTGTTCGGGCCGCTGCTGGCTGCAGCCGTCGCGGCGCCCTACCTCGTCAATGTCGAGGCCTACAAGCCTCTCCTCAGCCAGGCGGTGAAGGAGGCGACGGGCCGCGAGCTGGTGATCGACGGCCCGATGCAGCTCAGGATGTTTCCGGTGCCGACGGTCAGCGCACAGCGTGTGCACTTCGCCAACGCGCCGGGCGCGGAGGGCGCCCAGATGCTCGACGTACGCTGGATCGGCGCCTCGCCGTCGTGGTGGGCGCTGCTGCGCGGCGACGTCGAGATCGGCCAGCTCACCCTCTACCAGCCGACCATCGTGCTCGAGACCGATGCCGACGGCGTGCCCAACTGGCAGTTCAAGCCGGGCGCCGGCGCCAGCCAGCTCGAGGGTGCGCCCGCCGAAGGCTTCCACCTCGCGATCGGCGAGCTCAGGATCGAGCAGGGCACGCTGAGCTACACCAACCCGCGGACGCGCCAGACCATCAAGGCTGAGCAGGTCGAGGCGACGGCCCAGGTCCGGTCCCTGGAGGGACCGCTTACCATTTCCGGCAAGGCCACGGTGAACGGCGTGCCGCTGTCGCTCGACGTCGGCATGAGCGAGCGCAAGGCGGAGGGTCACGACCTCGCCTTTGCCTTGCAGGTGCTGAGCGGCAAGCTCGACTTCAAGGGGCGCATCAGCGCTCTCGATGCCAGCGCCGAACTGAAGGGCCATCTTGCCGTGTCGACCGGCGTGCTGACCGACTTCATCGCCGCGATGGTGCGGGCGGGCGGCCAGGCAAGCCCGACGTTCGACGCCTCGGTGGTGGGGCGCTTCACCTTCGACGGCGGCATCGAGCTCACGCCGACGCGGCTTGCCGTCAGCGACTTCAAGATGACGATGGGCGCCGAGACCGCGTCGGGCACGCTCGCCTTCGAGCAGGGCGCCACGCCGTCGCTGAAGGGCCGGGTCGCCTTGCCCAAGATCGATCTGGAGAAGTGGCTGGCGCTGCTGGCGAGCCCGGGGGCGTTCCAGCCGGCCCAGCCTGCCGGCAAGGCGCCGGCGCCGCCTAAGCCCGCTTCGCTGTCGCCATTCCCGGCGGCGATGGACGTGTCGTTGGCGCTCGATGTGGCGGAAGTCGTCTACCGCAAGGGAACGGTGCGCGACCTCGCGGTGGCGGTGGAGATCCACAAGGGCGTGATCACCGTGCCGCAGCTCAAGGCCGTGTTGCCGGGCGACATGCGTGTGCAGGCGACGGTCCAGTCGAACGGCGAGCTCAGCGTCACCGGACCGCGGTTGCGCGAGACGCTGGCATGGCTCGGGGTCGATCCCTCCGGCGTGCCATCGGACAAGCTGCAGCGGCTCGACCTCAAGGGCAAGATCGCCGCGACAGGCAGCAGCGTGCAGATCGCCGATGTGGTGGCCGAGCTCGACGGCCAGCGCGCGACGGGCAGCGCCAGCGTGACGTTCGCCACGCCGCTTGCCGTGACGGCGACGCTGCAGGCCGATCGCTTCGATCTCGACGCCTACCTGCCGGCCGAGGCGGCAATGACGCCGAGCGCGCCGCTGACGCCGCTGGTCGGCAACGCGGCGACACCGTCGGCCGCGACCGCGCCGGTCGCGATCGCGACGCTCATCCCGCCCGCGCCGGCGGCGCCCGATCCGGCGACGCCGGTCATTGCGCTCAAGGTCAAGGTGGCCAAGCTCGTCTTCCGCAAGCAGACCCTGGGCGGCATCGAGGGCGACGCCTCGCTGCAGGGCAACCTTCTGAAGGTGAACGCCCTCAAGATCGCCGACCTTTTGGGCGCCAAGGCGGACGTCAAGGGAACGGTCACCGATTTCGCCACCGCACCGCGCTATGACCTCACCTTCAACGCCACGCTGCCCGACGCCGACAAGGTGCTGGGCTATGCCGGCCTGCCGAAACCCCTCAACGGCAAGATCGGCGCGGTTTCAGCCAACGGTGGCGTCTTGGGCACGATGAACGCGCTGGCGCTGCGCGATGTCAGTGCGACGCTGCTGGGCAGCACGGCGCGCGTCACCGGCGCGCTGGCGCTGGGCGGCAACTTCCGCTTCGACTTCCCGACCTTCAATCTGCAGACCCAGGATGCCGGGCGGCTGGTGGCTGCCGCGTCGGGCCAGCCGCCCGCCGCCATCGGCGCTGTTTCGGCGGCCGGCGCCTTCAAGGGCGATGGCCGGCGCGTGGCCTTCGATGGCAGCCTGACGGCCTTCGGCGCTGCGATGACCGGTCATGTCGATGCCACCCTGGGCGAGCGGCCCAACATCAACGTCAATTTCAGGGTGCCCGGCACGCTCGACCTCGATGACTGGCTGGCCGTTTCATCGGCGCCGCCGGCGGCTGGCGGGGCGGCATCGGCGCCCGCTGCGGCGGCGCGGGCGCCGCGCGCCACGACCGGCAAGCCGATCGATCTCGCTGCTTTGCGCGCCTTCGACGCCACGGTGAAGCTCGAGACCAGCGCCGTCGAGCTCGCCTCGATCAAGGTGGCCTATGCCGACCTGGAGGCGACGCTGCGCGGCGGCATATGCACGATCTCAAAGCTCACCGGCCAGTTCTATGGCGGCGCCGTGGACTTCAGCGGCACCCTCGACGCCACCAAGAGCGCGCTGGCGGTCGACCTCAAGGGCAGCCTGCAGGGCATCTATTTCGGCGAGATGCTGCGCGGCACGGCCGGCACCAACAGCTTCGGCAACGACAACCTGACGGTGGCGGTCGACGGCAAGGTCAACGTCATGGACATCTCCGTGCGCGGCAGCGGCCGCACCACCGAGGAGATCCGCGATTCGCTCACCGGCCGCGGCCAGGTCACGGGTTCGCTCTATCCCATCGTGGCCAAGGGCTCGCTGGGCCTGGCGTCGTTCGCCACCGGCGTCGGCAGCATCTTCAGCACCGAGATGGGTTTCGGTTCGGCCGTGCTGTCGGCCTTCATCAACCATCAGAGCAACATCGCGGGCGAGGTCACGATCGCCAATGGAACGGTGTCGCTCGACAGGCACACGGTGCAGGGCCAGAACGCCGTGGCCCAGATCACCAGCCGCACCAACCTGGCGGCCGCCACCACCGACACGACCATCGCGCTCGACACCGGGCGGCGCGGGCCGGCGGACTATGTGGTGACGGTGAAGGGGCCGGTGTCGTCGCCGACCATGACGACGCGCGGCGGGAATTGAAGCGCCTCATTCGCCTCCCTCGTCATACAGCGGAGGGAATGAGCGGCGTGACGAATTAGGCCGCCCTGTTTTTCAGAATCTCCCAGGCGCGGCGGAAAGCCTGGGCCATCTCGTCGGCCGGCACGGCGCCGGAGAACAGCACATGGCCCTGCAGGGCGAAGCTCGGCACGCCCTGGATGCCGGCGTTGCGTGCCATGCGATCGGCGGCGGCGACTTCCTTGAGGCCGGCGTCGCACGCCAGCATGGTCGTGACGTCGTCGCGCTCGAGGCCGCCCTCGACACCGAGACGGGTCAGCACCTCGGCGTTGCCGATGTCGGCACCGTCGCAGAAATAGCCTTCGAACAGCGCCTCGACGACGCCGTCCTGCACGCCGTGCTGGCCGGCGAGGCGGATCAGGCGATGGGCGTCGAGCGTGTTGGGCGTGCGCGTCAGGCGGTCGAGATGGAACTCCAGTCCGACGGTGCAGGCGGTCTCGGTGATACGCTCGTCGAGCTGGCGCGAGCGCTCGGCGCTGCCGAACTTGGCCAGCCGATACTGGGCGCGCTCGACGCCCTCGCGCGGCATGTCGGGATTGAGCTGGAAGGGATGCCAGGCGACGGTGAAGTGCAGGCCCTGCTTGTCGAGGAGGGCGAGCGCGCGCTCGAGATGGCGTTTGCCGATGTAACACCATGGGCAGATCGCGTCGGAGATGACGTCGATGCGGCCGACCGGCTTTGCCTGGTCCATGGTTGTTTCCTTCCCTAGTCGCAGAAGCCTATACCTGCAGGGAATCCCCGGCAACGAGGAGACCCCTATGCAAAAGCCTGAATACCGCTCTGCGCTTATCGTCGGCACCGGCCCCGGCCTCAGCGCTTCGCTGGCCCGCCTGTTCGCCAAGCAGGGGCTGGCCGTTTCCCTGGCCGCCCGCCAGACCGACAAGCTTGCCGCGCTCACCAAGGAGACCGGCGCCGAGGCCCATGCCTGCAACGCCGCCGAGCCGGCCGCCGTTGCCGGCCTTTTCGAGAAGCTCGACGCCGCCGGCCGCACGCCGGATGTCGTGGTCTACAACGCGAGCAACCGGGTGCGCGGTCCGCTGGTCGACCTGGCTCCCGACGACGTGAAACGCGCCATGGAGATCAGCGCCTTCGGCGGCTTCCTGGTCTCGCAGCAGGCGGCCAGGCGCATGTTGCCCAAGTCGCACGGCGCCATCTTCCTGACCGGCGCCACGGCGGGCGTGAAGGGCTTTGCGCTGTCGGCCACCTTCGCCATGGGCAAGTTTGCGCTGCGTGGCCTCGCCCAGTCGATGGCGCGCGAGCTGTCGCCCAAGGGCATCCATGTCGCCCATTTCGTGATCGATGGCGGCATCAAGAGCGATGCGCGCCCGGTGCCGGACAACGCCCCCGACAGCCTGCTCGACCCCGACGCCATCGCCGAGACCTACTGGGCCACGCTGCAGCAGCACCGCAGCGCCTGGAGCTGGGAAATCGAGGTTCGGCCGTGGGTGGAGAAGTTTTAGGGGGATAGGGACCGGGCGGGCATCGGATTGTTGGATTTCCGGCTAGAATTCATATATTCGCTGAACGAAGAGGCTCGCTCATGACAAAGATCCAGATCGAGTTGCCCGACGCGACGGCCAAGGCGGCGCGCGAAGCGGGACTGCTGACTCCGCGAGCGCTCGGGCGCCTGCTCAATCAGGCGATCAGGCGTCAGCGGGCAGCGGATTCCCTGCTCGCGATTGCGGATCGTGTGGCCAAGGCAGGCGTCCAACCGATGTCGATGCCTGAGATCGATGCAGAAGTGAAGGCCGTCCGTACCCGGCGTCGGCGGCGTGCGGGTCGTCATTGATACCAATGTGCTGGTTTCGGGCCTGTTTTGGCATGGTGCGCCTCATACGCTAATCGAACAGGCGCGGTCAGGTCGTTTCACGATCGTAAGTTCTTCGTCGTTGCTGGACGAGCTTGCCGAGGTCGTGGGTCGTCGCAAGTTCCGAGCGATTCTGC
>DATGZZ010000471.1:0-5824 GCA_035296945.1 Reyranella sp. | reverse complement strand
TGCGGGCCCGCCAGCCCCAATTGTCGTTGCTCACGGAATAAGGGCCTCCGATGGACTCATGGCGCCGGCACCAGGGTGTCGATCCAGCGCTGCGCCGGGGCCACGCTGGTGAAAAGCTTGAGCGGCCGGTCGGCGGAGGCCAGGATGCCCAGGATGCGCGCCACCGGCTCGTGCTGATCCTGCGGCAGCACGATGGCCAGCGCGCCGACCGGGCGATAATGCTGGCTCCTGATCTTGGCACCGATCGCCATCATCTCGTCGTGGCTCATCACGAAGTTGCCGGCCCTGCCGTCGTAGAGCTTGCGATAGGCGACGGCGCCGCACCCCTCGATGGCTGCGAGGTACTCCTCGGCATCGGCGTGGGTGACGTCGCCGTCGGCCGTCACGACGACGAACTGCTGCCGCGAATCGATCGTCCAGTAGAGAGCCATGTCAGGCGCTCACTTGAAGTGCCAGCGGCTGCCCTGCTCGGGAATGACGAAGCGCACGCCCACGTCGTTGGCCGCCTCCAGCTCCTGCAGCAGCTGGCGCTGCGGCTGCTCCTTGGTCAGCGAGTATTTGATGTGGCTCACGACCACCGGCAAGTCCTTCAGCGCCTTGCCGCCGGCCAGGCCATCGAGCTTGCGCAGCTCCTCCATCAGCCAGCGCGGCGTCAGATGGCCGAACAGCAGGTTGTCGGGCCGGTCGCTGGTGTAGGACACCTCGATGACGATGGCTTTTAGCCGCTTCTGCTTCACGCGCTCGGCGACCGCTGCCCAGACGTCGGCGAGCCGCGTGCCCTTCTCGACCGCATCGGGGCCGGTGTCGCCGACGCACAGGATGCCGTCGCCGCCACTCTCCAGCAGGAAGGCCGTCGATTCCATGCCGCCATGGGCCAGCGGAAAGGCGGTCACGGTCATGGCGGTGTCGGCGATCGGCATCGCCACGCCGGGCGCCAGCTCGGCGATGGCGTACTTCTTGAGCTGCGGGGCCTTGCCGCGATCGCTGAAGTTCGGCCAGGCGCGCCAGTTGAAATAGGTCTCGACCAGATCATTGCCGACCGACGGCAGGACGTAGATCGGCTTCTTGCTGTCATCGGGCGAGGCGATGATCAGGCCGGCGACATGGTCGAGATGGGCATGGCTGATCAGGTAGCCCTGGATTGCGCTGGTGAGCATGTAGCCGACACGGCTGTGCGCCGAATCGGCCGGCACGGTGACAGCGGCGAAGGCGCCCTTCTCTTCGGCCACGCGCAGGCCGTTCACCAAGGTGCCAGCATCGCAGGTGACGCCGCGGTTGTCGCCGTGCGGATGGATCAGCGAGGCGGTGAGGTTGCCGTCCTGGATGCCACCCAGCGCGCCCAGCACCACCAGGTCGAAGCCGTCGGCGGCGGCTGCCTGCGGCACCCCAAGCGGAAGCACCGCCACGGCGATGGCGGCTACGGCCAATCTTGCGGATCTCATCTCAGCTCCCCCGACAGCGACTCAACAAGCCGACGTTAGCCTTCCCGCGCGCTGCCGCCTACCCGAGATCACGACCGGGGCGAAACGGGCGGACGACCGATGCCGCTCGGCAGATCGCTGAAATCCATGCAGGTGCTGTTGAACAGCAGATGGCGCGGACGCTTGCTGACATAAAGGTCGTAGGGAATGGCCTCGCCCAGCACCGCAGCGGCGTGGTCGATCTGGGCGCGCAGGGCGGCGCCGTAGTTGGCCGCCATCTGCACGAACTGGTAGCGCGCGCCGCAGTACACCCAGGTCGCCTGGTGAAGCTGCTGGTTGGCGCTGCCGCTACGGACCTTCGCCCGCGCCAGCACGATGACGCCGACAGTGGGATTGACCAGATGCTCGCGCTGCAAGCCCAAGCGGTACTCTATGGCAAGGAAATGATCCGCCACCCGGGCCCCGTCAGGCGCCGCCGCCAAAGGTGTTCCCTGCGATGTCACGTTGATGATCTCGATGTCCCCGGCCGCCTTGGAGCTCGCCAGCCGCGCCCGCAGCAGCTCGGTGAAGTCGGTGTCCTCGATCGCGGTCCGCAGGAAGACGCGCGCCTGGTCGACCACGTCCTCGCGTTGCGCCTCGTTGGCGCCCTTCACGCCGCCCACGATCGCCCCCACGCCCATCACGGCAAGGCCCACAATGCCGCCGCCACCGGGTAGGATCGACGCGCCCTGCTGGGCGCCGAGCTGAGCGCCCTCCGCGCTGCCGCGCGCGCCGAGCCTCGACGTATCAGCGTGCTTCAGCCCGGAAACGTCGCCCGAGATCGAAGTGACGCTACGACGTGTCGGCTCGGGGATGGGATTAACCGGCGCCTGCGCGCAACCTGACAGAAGCGACAGCACGATACCGGTTGCAACGACACGACGTCCGATGCGCATGTTCAGCCCTTGCACGTCGACAAGGGCTGAACTGCCGACGATGGAATCGCGCAGAGACCGTTCTAGGAGCCGGCCTTCTTGGTGAGCGGCCCTTCGAATTCGCAGTAGCCGTAGAGCCTGATCTTGGAGTCGCCCTCCTTGATCTGGCCGATGACGTCCATCATGCCGCCGCCGCCGACCATGGCGGCCGTCTTGATGGCGCCGTTCTTGCCGAGCGTGGTTTCGAAGCCGCGCTCGGGGCGGCCTTCCTGCTGGAACTTGCCCTTGACCGAATCGCCGTCGACGGTGACGTCGATCACCATCTTGTAGGTCGGGCACTTGGAGCTGCCAGGGACATTCTTGCCATAGCCGGTCCACGTGTAGACGACCGGTTGCGCCTGGGCGGCGCCCACGACCAGCAGACCTGCCAACGTTCCGACAATCGCACCCTTCAACATCGCTCACTTCTCCCGTCAGAAGAATTCCCTGATCGCCTTGAGCACGGCGGCTGGCTTTTCCTGCCCCACGGCATGCCCGGCCTTGGCGATCCTAGTCAATTTTGATTTGGAAATCGCCTTTTTGAAGGCATGGCCGTAGACGGGCGGGATCAAGACGTCCTCCGTCCCCCACACGATTAACGTCCGGGCCGCAATACGTTGCAAGCGCTGGCCGAGGCCGCGGTCGGGGATGGGGAAAAGGATCTTGCCTGCCATGCCGAGCCGCCGGGCGTTCATGACCAGGAACTGTTTCAGGAATTCCGGGTCGTTCATGTCGCCGCCCGAAGCCAGCAGCCTGGCGCCGGCTTGGGCGTCATGAAACAGCAATCCGGGCAGCTCGTAGGGCAGTTTTGAGAAGATGTCGGCGATGGGATGGTCGTCCAGCCACAGTCCCGCCGGCGCCAGCAGGCAGAGATTGGCGACCTCGGTGCGCGCGATCGCCGCCATCTCGGCCGCGATCATGCCGCCCATGGAATGGCCGACGACGATCGGCTTCCTGAGCTTCAATGCTTCGAGCACGTCAAGGCCATGCAGGGCGATGTCGAGCATGTCGCGCAAGCCATCCTCCCCCGTCGACTGGCCGTATCCCGGCAGGAGCGGCGCCACGACCCGGTACTTGGTTGCGAGGGCCGCGATCAGCGGGTCGGCCGGCATGTGGCCGCCCGCCCCGTGGAGATAGAGGAGGTCCCTGCCCTTTCCGGCTTCGACGACTTCTATGCGAATGCCAGACGGCTTGACCGTCAAGAGACGCGACTTCATCGCTGGGGGCGCGCCACTCCAGTGGCGCGATCATGCGATGCTTCGACAAAGACGCGCGACTGGAGTCGCGCGCCCCCAGCTAAGAGGCTCATTCTGCAGCTACCTTCAAAGGAACCGGCTCGTTCATCGGATGCATCCAGAAGCGGTCGTCGTGGTTCTTCCACTCGGGCCACAGGTTGCGCAGATGCGGCATCACCTTCTCGGCGAACAGGCGCGTCGAATGGCGCACCTTATCGTTGGGCATGTTGCCGACATGCATCAGGCAGAAGATGTTGCCCACACGCAGGGTCTTGATCAGCTCCTCCATCTGCTGGCGCACCGTCTCGGGTGAGCCTGCGACGATGTAGCGGCCATCGACGAGGTCCTTCCAGCTCATCTTGGGATAGTCGCGTGCTGCGGCCTGGGTGAATTGCGACAGCGCGCCGGTCTGGATCGTCTTGACCGTGCGATAGCCCGGCGCGTCGGCGAAGCCCGGATAGACGTGCAGGCAGCGATTGTAGAAGTAATTCACGTGCGGGCCGTAGAGCCGCTCGGCCTCGGCGTCGGTGTCGGCGACGCAGATCACCTGGGCGAAGCCCGCGCGGTAGGGCGATTCGTCGACCTTTCTCTCGGCGACGCGCTTCCAGTAGCCCTCCATCAGGAGCTTGGCGCGCAGGTAGCCGGAGTAGCTGAGGTAGGAATACGAATAGGTGTTGTCGAGACAGAAGTCGTAGGTCTCGACCGAGCCGCCACCGGGAATGAAGATCGGCGGCAGTTTCTGGATCGGCTTGGGCCAGCAATTGACGTAGCGCAGCTTGGTGTAGCGGCCGTTGAAGGCGAACGGCTCGTCGGCCGCCCACGCCTTGCGGATCAGGTCGTGCGCCTCGGCGTATTTCTCGCGGGTGAGCGCCGGGATGGTGCCGTAGGCATAGTTGGTGTCCATCGAGGTGCCGACCGGGAAGCCCGCGACCAGCCGCCCGCCCGACAGCACGTCGAGCATGGCGAATTCCTCGGCCACGCGCAGCGGCGGATTGTAGAGTGCAATCGAGTTGCCCAGCACGACCAGTGCCGCCTTCGAGGTCCGGCGCGTCAGGGTCGCCGCCATGATGTTGGGCGACGGCATCAGGCCGTAGGCATTGGCGTGGTGCTCGTTCACGCCGATGCCGTCGAAGCCCACCTGCTCGGCATACTCGAGCTGATCGAGATACTGGTGATAGGCGATGTGGCCGAGCTCGGGCTCATACATGCGGTTGGGCAGGTCGACCCAGACCGAACGATGCTTCTCACGGAAGTCGTCCGGCATGTGCGGCCAGGGCATCAGATGGAACCAGGTGAATTTCATCGGGTCACTCTTTCATCCTCATCCACCTCCCTCGTCCTACGGGGGAGGCAGGGAGGGGAAAGCCTCACGGGTGATATATCAAGGGCGACGATCATGATCTGAAATGGTCTTGGAATACGACTGGGACCCTCCCCCTCCCTGCCTCCCCCGTATGACGGGGGAGGTGGATGATTGGGACGCTGTCATCGTTCGCGCTTAGCGACCGATGAATTTGGGCTCCCTCTTCTCGAGGAACGCCTTGATCCCTTCCTTCATGTCCTCGGTCTGCATCAACGGCAGGAGCTGCAGGAAGACGTGGTGGACGTGCTCGTTGAACGGCTCGTTCCAGGCCATGCGCATCATGCGCTTGGCCGCCTGGATGGCGAGCGGCGCATTGGCCGCGATCTCGAGCGCGAGCTCGCGGGCCGCGCCCATCACCTCGGCATCGGGCACGACCTTGTTCACCAGGCCGATCTCCAGCGACTGCGCCGCACTGAGCGTACGGCCGGTGAAGATCAACTCGGCCGCCTTCGCCCATCCCAGCATGCGGGGCAGATACCAGGTGCCGCCCGATTCGGGCAGCACGCCGCGCTTGGCATAGGAAGCTGCAAGCTTGGCCGACTGAGCCATCACGCGGATGTCGGCGCCCAGCGCCAGGTCGAGGCCGTAGCCTGCCGCCGAGCCGTTCAGGGCGGCGATCACCGGCTTGTCCATGGCATGCAGCACCGGCGGTGGCGTGTTGCGCAGGTCGACGTTGGTCGGCGTGGCGCCCGAGCCGACACTGAGATTGTCGGTGCCCTTGCTCTGCGCCTCGAGATTGAGGCCGGCGCAGAAGGCGCGGCCGGTGCCGGTCAGGATGACGACCCGCACCTCGCGATCCTCGTTGGCGCGCACCAACGCGTCGGTCAGCTGCTTCAGCATCGGTCCGGAAAT
>DATGZZ010000470.1:0-3607 GCA_035296945.1 Reyranella sp. | reverse complement strand
GGGTCGCCCGAGAACTCCATGAAGCGCGCGAACGACACCGAGCGCTGACGGTCCTGCGGCCGGCCGGGCATGCCCGCCCAGTAGATGCCGACGCTGAGCCTGGCCTTCTCGATGCGGCCGAGCTTGATGCGGCTGTCTGCCGGCGCCTTCAGGTAGGGCGCCTGCACGGTCGGGGCGTCGAAGTCGGCGCGGCAGAGATGAGGCAGCGACACCATCGAGGCATGCAGGTCGAACTCGGGCAATGGCTCGCCCTCGGCCACGACGTGGTCGATGAAGTCGACGGTGCCCAAAAGGTCTTTCAGCAGCGCCTGGCAGAGCACCACGACCGTGGCGCCGCGGCGCTTGAGCTCGCGCGCGAAGCGCACGAACAGCAGAACGTCGCCCAGCCCCTGCTCGGGATAGAGCAGGATGCGCTTGCCGCCGATCGGGCCGCCGTCCCACGCCGGTTGCCGGAAATCGGGCGCCGGCGTCTCGGGCAGGCGCTTGCGAGCCTCGTAGGCGGCGAAGCCCGACGTCAGCTCGCCACGCATCAGCAGCGCAATGGCGAGCTCGACGCGGGCGCGGCGGTTGTCGGGATTGAGCGCCAGCGCGCGGCCGAGGCAGCCGACGGCCTCGTCGACGCGGCCGAGATCGCGCAGGCAGAGCGCCAGATTGAAGAAGCCCTCGCCATAGTCGCGATTGAGCGTGATCGAATGGAAGTGGTGCTTCACCGCCTCGTCGAGCCGGTTGGCGGCGCGCAACGCGTTGCCGAGATTGGAATGCAGTGCGGGATTGTTCGGCTCGGCCGCCAGCGACAAGCGATGATGCGACACCGAGGCTTCGAGCTTGCCCGCAAGGCGCAACGCCACGCCGAGATTGTTGTGCAGCTCGGCGTGATAAGGCCGCACGGCCAGAAGCTTCAGGTACGAGCTGATCGCCTCTTCGAGGCGGCCGGCGCGATGGGCTTGCGCGGCCAGGCGAAGCTGCTGGACGAATGTGTCATCGCCGCCGAACAAAGGCGTCGGCACAGCAGAGGCCTGCGATTCCTGACGGAGGGGATAAAGCGACGGCGTGTCGTTCACCCTCTCATCTTACATCAAATAGCGTTCTTAAACACCTGTAGTTAATAGATTTTCGTTTAGTTTCAGAGCCATAGAAGGAAAGTGCAGTCCAAGCGTCCGCCGCAAATCCTTCTACTAGATGTAGCCCCGGATCAGCTCCTCGGCGATCTGGACGGCGTTCAGGGCCGCGCCCTTGCGCAGGTTGTCGCTGACGATCCAGAGCGAAAGCCCGTTGTCGATCGTCGGATCGACGCGCACGCGGCTCACGAACACGCCGTCCTGGCCGGTGACTTCCTGCGGCGTGACGTAGCCGCCGTTCTCGCGGCGGTCGACGACCAGCACGCCGGGCTGGGCGGCGAGCACGCGCCGCGCCTCGTGCTCGTCGAGCGGCCGCTCAAGCTCGAGGTTCACCGCCTCGGCATGGCCGATGAAGACCGGCACGCGCACGCAGGTCGCGTGCACCTTGATCTTGGGATCGAGGATCTTCTTGGTCTCGACCACCATCTTCCATTCTTCCTTGGTCGAGCCGTCATCCATGAAGACGTCGATGTGGGGAATGACGTTGAAAGCGATGCCCTTGGTGAACTTCCTGGCATCGAGCGTCTGGTTCACGAAGAAGCTCTTGGTCTGGTTCAGAAGCTCGTCCATGCCTTCCTTGCCGGCGCCCGACGTCGATTGATAGGTCGACACCACGACGCGCTTGATGCCGGCGGCGTCATGGATCGGCTTCAGCGCCACTACCATCTGGATGGTCGAGCAGTTCGGGTTGGCGATGATGCCGCGGCCCTTGTAGCCGGCAATCGCATGGGCGTTGACCTCGGGCACGACCAGCGGCACGTCGGGATCCATGCGCCAGTAGGAGGTGTTGTCGATCACCACGGCGCCGGCCTTGGCGGCGCGCGGGCTGTGCTCGGCCGAGACCTTGGCGCCGGGCGAGCTCAACACGATGTCGATGCCCTTGAAGTCGAACTTGGCGAGGTCCTGGACCTTCAGGACCTTGTTCTCGCCGAACGACGTCTGCTTGCCCGCCGAGCGCGCCGAGGCCAGCGCCACGACGTCATCGGCCGGGAAATTCCGCTCGGCCAGGATTTGCAACATTTCGCGCCCGACATTGCCGGTCGCGCCGACGACGGCGACTCTGTAGCCCATGGCTCACCTGTGTGAAGGAGCGAGGGAGATACCTCATGCTCCTCTCCCCCGCTAGGGGGAGAGGCTGGGTGAGGGGGCTACGAACGTCGATTCCCCCTCACCTGGCCTCTCCCCCTAGCGGGGGAGAGGGACATGAGGGGGCGTATGGGACGAAAGGCCTACTGATCCGCCGACGCCCCCGACGCCTTGATGATGGGCAGCCACAGCGTCAGGTCGTCGCGCACCAGCTTCTGGGCCTGGGCCGGCGACTCCGGCGGCAGCATCTCGATGCCCTGGGCCAGCATCTTCTCGCGCACTGCCGGCAACTGGCCGATGCGGTTCAGCTCGGCATTGAGCTTGCCGACCACCGGCTCGGGCGTGCCGGCCGGGACGGCGTAGCCCATCCAGGTGTTCACGACATAGTCCTTCACACCGGATTCGATCATGGTCGGCACCTCGGGCAAGAGGTCCGAGCGCTTCTCGCTGGTGACGGCGATGGCCTTCAGCTTGCCGCCCTTGATCAGGCCGATGACCGTGGGCGTGTTGAACAGGCCCATCGTCACCTCGCCGTTGGCCACCGCCTGGATGCCGGCGGGTGTGGCGCGATAGGGCACGTGCTGCAGCTTCACGCCGGTGCGCATCTCTAGAAGAACGCCCGACATGTGATGGCTGGTGCCGACGCCACCTGACGAGAAGGTGAGCTGGCCGGGCTTGGCGCGCGCCTGGGCCAGCACGTCGTCCACCGTCTTGGCCGGATTGTCGGGATGAACGATCAGCACGTTGGAGACGCCGCCGCTCACCGCCACCGGTGCGAGGTCTTTTAGCGAATCGTAGCCCGGCGCCTTGTAGAGGCCCATGTTGAAGACCAGCGTACCCTGGCTCACCAGCGCCACGGTATAGCCGTCAGCCGGCGCGCGCGCTGCCTCGGCGGTGGCGATGGTGCCGCCGGCGCCGGTCTTGTTGTCGACCACCACGGTCTGACCCAGGGACTTGCCCAGTTCCTCGGCAAAGATGCGCGCCACGATGTCGGCTGTGGCGCCTGGCGCCAGCGGCACGATCAGGCGGATCGACTTGGCGGGGTACGTTTGAGCGCGGACTGCGCTCGATGCCGCGACGAGCGTCGCAGCGAGTAAGGCCCTCTTCGTTAAAACCATTTCAGCCTCCCTGCTTCTTGCTTTTCATTTTCCTCCCCCGTCATACGGGGGAGGATACAGGAGGGGGAAAGCCGCACAGGTGATCTCTGAACGTAAGAGATCATCCGATCTGAACCGCTGACACCCGACCTGTTGCCTGCCCCCTCCTGTATCCTCCCCCGTAAGCGGGGGAGGACAAGAAAGGACGAAGACGCACTAAAGCCCCACCGACTGAGCCACCAGCCTCGCAAGCTGCTTGCGCAACCGGGCGACCGTCGCGCGTTCGCCGCGCTTGTTGATCAGATT
>DATGZZ010000469.1:0-3216 GCA_035296945.1 Reyranella sp. | reverse complement strand
CTCCCCATCGCGCGAAGCGCGATGGGGCGGAAGGCGACCTAAGCCTTGGCTTCCTCTTCGTCGTCGTCGAACAACAGATCGGCGACGAAGGGGTTGGTCTTGCGCTCCCAGCCGAACGTCGACGTCTGGCCGTGGCCCGGCACGAAGGTGATGTCGTCGCCCAGCGGCCACAGCCGCTTGCGGATCGAGCTGAGCAACTGGTCGTGATTGCCGCGCGGAAAATCCGTGCGGCCGATCGAGCCCCGGAACAAGACGTCGCCGACGAACGCCACCTTGGCAGGCTTGTGCACGAACACGACATGGCCCGGCGTGTGGCCGGGGCAGTGCACGACGTCAAAGGTGAGGTTGCCCAGGCTCACCGTCTCACCATTGGTCAGCCAGCGGTCGGGCACGAACGGCTTGTAGGCCGGGAAGTTGTACTTGGCGCCCGAGTCGGGCAGGCCCTCGATCAGGAACAGGTCGTCCTGGTGCGGCCCCTCGATCTTCACGCCGTAGTGGTCGGCCATGGTGCCGGCGGCCGAGGCGTGGTCGACGTGGCCGTGGGTCAGCAGCACCTTGGTGACCTTGATGCCCTGCTGGGCGATCGCCTCCTTCAGCATGTCGACGTCGCCGCCCGGGTCGACGGCGGTGCCTTCCATGGTCTCGTCGCACCAGACGATGGAGCAGTTCTGCTGGAACGGGGTGACGGGGGCGATCATGACTTTGAGCATCGCACCCATCTAATGCCTCCCACGGGCGCGTGGAAGGGCGTATGCTGCCCCGGGGAGTCTTCCTGCGTCGGCGGCAATGAAATTTCGCTTACTGCTTTGCATCCTCGTCCTGATCGGCCTCCGAGCGCCCGCGCATGCCCAGATCGCCGCGGTAACGTCGCCGTCCGGGCCCGTCCAGGCCGGCCCCTACGTGGTGATCGACGCCAACACCGGCGAGACCTTGCTGGACCGCAATGCCGGGGCCTTCTGGCATCCGGCCTCGCTGACCAAGATGATGACGATCTACCTCGTCTTCGAGGAATTGAAGGCAGGCCGGCTCACGCTTGCCACGCCCATGGCCCTGTCGGAAGTGGCGCGCGCCAAGCCGCCCTCCAAGCTCGGCCTGGGGCCTGGCCAGGGCATCACCGTCGAGCAGGGCCTGCAGGCGCTGGTGGCGCGCTCGGCCAACGACGTGGCGGCAGGCTTCGCCGAATTGATCTCGGGATCGGAAGATGCCTTCAGCGTGCGCATGACCGAGACCGCGGCGCGCATCGGCATGAATGCCACCCAGTTCCGCAACGCCAGCGGCTGGCCCGATCCCGGGCAGCTCACCACGGCACGCGACATGGCGCTGCTGGCGATGGCGCTGCTCAAGCAATTCCCGGAATACTACGGCTACTTCCGGACCCAGGAGTTCTACCTCGGCAAAACCAAGGTCGGACCGGGCATCAAATTCCTCGATCTCTACGCGCCCTATGCCGATGGCTTGAAGACCGGATTCGTCTGCGCTTCCGGCTTCAACATCGTCGGCAGTGCGGTACGCGATGGCCGGCGGCTGATTGCCGTGGCCTTCGGTTTCCGCCGCGCCGACCTGCGCGACGAGTTCATCGTCCGCCTGCTCGACGAGGCCTATGCGCTCAAGACCGGCGGCAACCGGCCCAAGATCTGGCAGATCCGCAATGGCCAGGGCGGGCCGGCCACGGTGCTGGGCCAGGGCGAATGCGGCACCATACGCTACGACATGCCGGGCGACGCGGCCTGGCTCGGCACCTATCCCGACTGGCGCTCGGCGCGGCATGCCTACGATGTCGGCCAGTCCGACATCGCTCGGCTGGGCTTCACGCGCCTCGGCAAGGAATGGATCCTGCCGGTCACCTCCAACAAGGTGACCAAGCAGGCCGCCATCATCGCCGATCTCGAGCCCGCCACGGCCCAGGCGCTGTGCGCCGATTACCAAGCGCGAAAATTGTTCTGCCAGGTGAAGAAACCCCAGGAAATCACTGCTCCGTTCGGCCTCTTCTGGCGGTGATTTGCGCCGCCTTGGCCGGCGCGTCGGTTCGTGCGATACCGCCGCCATGAACTGGCTGACGAACTTCGTCCGACCCAAGCTCAAGGCCCTGATCTCGCGCAAGGAGACGCCGGAGACGCTCTGGCTGAAGTGCCCCAAGTGCGAGCAGATGCTGTTCATGCGCGACTGGGAAGCCAACCAGGAGGTCTGCACCCATTGCGGCCACCACATGCGCATCCGGCCGATGAAGCGCCTGCCGCACCTGTTCGACGAAGGCAAGCACGAGCTGCATCCGCTGCCGCGCGTGCCGGTCGATCCGCTGAAGTTCCGCGACACCAAGCGCTATGACGCCAAGCTCAAGGAGGCCCAGGCCAAGGCGGAGGGCCGCACCGACGCGCTGGTCGTGGCGAGCGGCGCCATGGGCGGACGCGTCACCGTGATGGCGCTGCTCGACTTCGATTTCATGGGCGGCTCGATGGGCACGGCGGTGGGCGAGGGGCTGGTGATGGCAGCCGACCTCGCCGTCGCCCGCAAGGCGCCGCTGATCGTCTTCTCCGCCTCCGGTGGTGCCCGCATGCAGGAGGGCATCCTGTCGCTGATGCAGCTCACGCGCACCACCATCGCGGTGCGCAAGGTCAAGCAGGCGGGCCTGCCCTACGTCGTCGTGCTGACCGATCCCACGACCGGCGGCGTGTCGGCCTCGTTCGCCATGCTGGGCGACGTGCACCTCGCCGAGCCCGACGCCCTGATCGGCTTCGCCGGCCCGCGCGTCATCCAGGACACCATCCGCCAGGAGCTGCCGCCGGGCTTCCAGCGCGCCGAATATTTGCTCGAGCACGGCATGGTCGACGCCGTCGTGCATCGCCACAAGCTCCGGGAAACCCTGGTCCGCCTGGTCTCACTGCTGATGGATCCGGTGACCGCCGAAGGCCGCAGCCTGGCTGTCGCGGGCCGCTAAAACTCGTCCAAGGCGACGTCCATGACCGATGCGATCCTCGACCGCCTCATGCGGTTGCATCCCAAGCTCATCGACCTCGAGCTTGGACGGATCGAACGGCTGCTGGCGGATGTCGGCTCGCCCCATTTGAAGTTGCCGCCGGTGGTGCACGTCGCCGGCACCAACGGCAAGGGATCGCTGGTCGCCTATCTGCGCGCCATGGCCGAGGCGGCGGGCTATCGCGTCCATGTCTACACCTCGCCGCATCTGGTGCGTTTCAACGAACGAATCCGCGTCGCCGG
>DATGZZ010000468.1:0-2042 GCA_035296945.1 Reyranella sp. | reverse complement strand
AGAACATCGTGCGCAAGTGGCGCCTGCAGCCCGGCAAGATGCTGCTGATCGACCTCGAGCAGGGCCGCATCGTCGAGGACGAGGAGCTGAAGGCGACGCTCGCCGAAGCCGAGCCCTACGAGGAGTGGCTGAAGGAGACGCAGCACAAGCTCGAAGAGCTGTCCGAGATTCCCGACGCGCCGGCGCCCGCGCCGTCCAACGATCCAACCACTTTGCTCGATCGGCAACAGGCCTTCGGCTACACCCAGGAAGACATAAACTTCTTCCTCGAGCCGATGAGCAAGGAGCCCGACGATCCGGTGGGCTCGATGGGCACCGACACGCCGATCGCCGTGCTCTCCAGGAAGCCCAAGCTTCTCTACAACTATTTCAAGCAGAACTTCGCGCAGGTCACCAATCCGCCGATCGATCCGATCCGCGAGGAGCTGGTGATGTCGCTGGTGTCGATGATCGGCCCGCGTCCCAACCTGCTGGGTCGCCACGCCGGCACGCACAAGCGGCTGGAAGTCTCGCAGCCCGTGCTGACCAACGCCGAGCTCGAGAAGATCCGCTCGATCGAAGACCTGCTGGACGGCTCGTTCCGCACGGCCACGATCGACACGACCTGGCCCGCGGCCGAGGGTGCGGCGGGGCTGGAGGAGGCACTCGACCGCATCTGCTCCGAGGCCACCGACTGCGTGCTGGCCGACCGCAACATCCTGATCCTGTCTGACCGCAACGTGTCGGCCGAGCGCGTGCCGATCCCCGCATTGCTGGCGACGGCGGCGGTGCACCACTACCTGATCCGCAGGGGCTTGCGCACCCAGACCGGCCTGGTTGTCGAGTCCGGCGAAGTGCGCGAGGTCCATCACTTCTGCTGCCTGGCGGGCTACGGCGCCGAGGCGGTGAATCCCTATCTCGCCTTCGAGACCCTCGAGCAGCTGCGCGTCGAGAACGGCCTGCCGCAGAAGGCCTACGAGGTGCAGAAGAGCTACATCAAGGCGATCGGCAAGGGCTTGCTGAAGGTGATGTCCAAGATGGGCATCTCGACCTACCAGTCCTATTGCGGCGCGCAGATCTTCGACGCCGTCGGCCTGCATTCGGGCTTCGTCGAGAAGTATTTCACCGGCACCGCCACCACCATCGAGGGCGCGGGCTGGCAGGAGATCGCCGAGGAGACGGTGCGCCGTCACTCCGACGCCTATGGCGACAAGGCGATCTACCGCACCATGCTCGATCCCGGCGGCGACTACGCTTTCCGCCTGCGCGGCGAGGACCACGCCTGGACGCCCGACAACGTCGGCAGGCTGCAGCACGCGGTGCGCGGCAACTCGTCGGACGACTACAAGGCCTTCGCGACCTCGATCAACGAGCAGAGCGAGCGGCTTCTGACCATCCGCGGCCTGATGGAGTTCAAGTGGGCCGAGAAGGCGATCCCGGTCGAGGAGGTCGAGCCTGCGGCCAACATCGTCCGCCGCTTCGCGACGGGCGCCATGAGCTTCGGCTCGATCAGCCGCGAGGCGCACACCACGCTCGCGATCGCCATGAACCGCATCGGCGGCAAGTCGAACACCGGCGAGGGCGGCGAGGAGACCGATCGCTTCAAGCCGTTGCCCAACGGCGATTCCATGCGCTCGGCCATCAAGCAGGTGGCGTCGGGCCGGTTCGGCGTCACCGCCGAGTACCTGGTCAATGCCGACGACCTGCAGATCAAGATGGCGCAGGGCGCCAAGCCCGGCGAGGGTGGCCAGCTGCCCGGCCACAAGGTCGACGAGAACATTGCGCGCGTGCGTCGTTCGACGCCGGGCGTCGGCCTGATCTCGCCGCCGCCGCATCACGACATCTATTCGATCGAGGACCTGGCGCAGCTCATCCACGACCTCAAGAACGTCAACCCGAAGGCCCGCGTCTCGGTGAAGCTCGTTTCCGAGGTCGGCGTCGGCACGGTCGCGGCAGGTGTCAGCAAGGCGCGCGCCGACCATGTGACGATCTCGGGTTTCGAGGGCGGCACCGGCGCCTCGCCACTGACGTCGCTGACGCATGCCGGCTCGCCGTGGGAGATC
>DATGZZ010000467.1:0-4924 GCA_035296945.1 Reyranella sp. | reverse complement strand
CGCGGCGCTCACAGCGGCTCGCGTGGCTCACCGGCTTCCGCGGCTCGGCCGGCCTTGCCATTGCGCTGGCCGATCGCGCAGCGATCTTCATCGACGGCCGCTACACACTGGCAGTGCGCGCCCAGGTCGATACCGACGCCTTCGCGCCGCACCAGATCCCCGAGGAATCGCCGGAAGCGTGGATCGCCGAGAACCTGCCCAAGGGCGGCAAGCTCGGCTTCGATCCCTGGTTGGTGACCGTCGACGGCCATGACCGCTTCGCCCGCGCTTGCCAGCGCGCCGGCGGCGACTTCGTGCCGGTCGATTCCAATCCCGTCGACTCCGTGTGGCGCGACCGGCCGCCGGCGCCGCTGGCGCCGGTGCTGCCGCATCCCGACGAGTTCGCCGGAGAGAGCAGTGGCGCCAAGCGCGCGCGCATCGCCGGCACGGTCAAGGCCAAGGGCGCCGACGTGGCGCTGATCACCCAGCCGGATTCGATCGCCTGGCTGCTGAACGTGCGCGGCGGCGACGTGCCGCGCACGCCCTTTGCGCTGGGCTTCGCGCTGCTGCACAGCGACGGCCATGTCGATCTTTACATGGACCGCCGCAAGGTGCCCGACCGCACGCTGGCCTGGCTGGGCAACGCCGTGACCTTGGCGCCGACCGACGAGCTGGGCTCAGCGCTCGACACGCTGGGCAAGGTGAACAAGAAGGTCTTGATCGAGACCGCGACGGCACCGATCTGGGCCGCCAACCGCCTGCAGGGCGCGAGCGTGACGATGGTGCGCGACGCCGATCCGGTGGCACTGCCCAAGGCCTGCAAGAACGCGGTCGAGATGGAAGGTATCCGCAACGCCCATCGCCGCGACGGCGCCGCCGTCAGCCGCTTCCTGGGCTGGCTGGGACGCGAATCGAAAGGCGGCAAGCTGCGCGAGATCGAAGTGTCGGACCGCCTGCAGATGCTGCGCCAGGAGACGGGCAAGCTGCGCGACTTGAGCTTCGACACCATCTCCGGCGCCGGTCCGAACGGCGCCATCGTGCACTATCACGCCTCCGCGGCGACCGAGCGCACGCTCGAGGCGGGCAGCCTCTATCTGGTGGATTCAGGCGGCCAGTATCGCGACGGCACGACCGACATCACCCGCACGGTGGCGGTTGGCACGCCGAGCCCGGAGATGCGTGACCGCTTCACCCGCGTGCTCAAGGGCCATATTGCGCTCGCCATGGCGCGCTTCCCGGCCGGCACGACGGGCTCGCAGCTCGACGCACTGGCGCGCTATGCGCTGTGGCAGGCCGGCCTCGACTACGACCATGGCACCGGCCATGGCGTCGGCGCCTATCTCTCGGTGCACGAAGGCCCGCATCGCATCTCCAAGATGCCGAACAACGTCGCCCTGCAGCCCGGCATGATCGTCAGTAACGAGCCTGGCTACTACAAGACCGACGCCTACGGCATCCGTATCGAGAACCTGGTCGCGGTGCGCGAAGCCAAGATCGACGGGGCGGACCGGCGCTATCTGGAGTTCGAGACGCTGACCCTGGCGCCGATCGATCTCGCCTGCGTCGAGCCCAGCCTGTTGACCGAGGCCGAGCGCAAGTGGCTGAACGACTATCACGGCCGCGTGCGCGAGACGGTGATGCCGCAGGTCGACGAAGCGACGAAGGCGTGGCTCGCCGAGGCGACGCGCGCGATTTAGTCCTTCAACTCTGTCCGCCCGAGCACGACGTCTTCATAGACGTGGAGCGACGGCAGGCCGCCCGTGTGCATGAACAGCACCTTGGCGTTGGGCTTGAAGTGGCCCTGGCGAGCGAGACCGATCAGGCCCGCCATGATCTTTCCGGTATAGACCGGGTCGAGCAGGATGCCTTCGGTGCGCGCCAGAATCTGGACGGCCTCCACCATTTTGGCGTTGGGCACGGAGTATTTCGGCTGCCAGTAGCCGCCGAAGCTTTTAACCGCTTCGCGCGGCACCTTGCCGATGCCCAGGAGGTCGGCCACCGCCTGCGCCTCCTTGAGGACCAGCGGCTCCTGGTCGGCCGGATCGCGGCTGACACCGATGCCGATCAGCGGGATCTTGATGTGGTTGCCGAAGAAGCCCGCCACCATGCCACCATGGGTGCCCGAGCTGCCCGACCCGACCACGACAGCATCGAGCGCCAGCCCCATGTCCGACCACTGCTCCTGCATTTCCTGGACGCAGGCGACATAGCCCAGGCCGCCGATCGCGTTCGAGCCGCCGCCGGGAATGACGTAGCCCTTGCGGCCGAGCGAAGCGACGTCCTGGGCGACCTTCGACATGGCAGCCCCCATGTCCGAACCGCCGGGCACCACGGTGATGGCCTCGACGCCCATGAGCTCGAACATGAAATTGTTGCCGCTGGCTTCCTTCTTGTAGCTGCCGGGCACACGCTCCTCGATCACGAAGCGGCATTTCAGCCCCTCCTTGATCGCTGCAGAGAGTGTGATGCGGCAATGGTTGGACTGCGGCGCGCCGCAGGTGATCAGCGTATCGGCACCCTGGGCCAGCGCATCCGCAGCGAGAAACTCAAGCTTGCGGGTCTTGTTGCCGCCGGGGAAGAGGCCCAGCAGGTCGTCCCGCTTGATCCAGATCTCCGGGCCGACGCCGCCCGGGCAGCTCGCCGCCAGGGCCTTGGTGAAGTGCGGAAGCAGCTCTATCGGGGTAGGGGCATGAGTGTAACGGCGGCGCGGAAAACGGGCTAAATCCATTCGATGAACCTCAGCGAGACGAGCAGGCTCTAGCATTCTGTCGGCTTTCGCGGAAGCTATCGACAGGAGACGAGGGCTAGGATCCGCGCACAAAAAACGTTCTGCGGATCGTTGTCGCGGCTCTTGCAATTGCTGGCTTCGTCACTGTCGAAACGCCGGATCAGGGAGTGCCGGTGCAGGCCGCCCTCGTCGAATTCGGCGGCGAGACACGGACGGCGTGCTCGCTTCGACGCCGCGGGTACGGCGAAACTAGAATGATGTGGCCACGCTGCAGCTTCGCCCGACTCCGTCTTCAAGCGCGACGCGTGGCAGGCCCGCGTCCGATGCGGATGCACCGCCTTCAACGCGACCGTAGTCGCTGCATGCGTTGTGCTTTGTCGAACAGCAGTCGGCTTCGTTCATCACGATGAACAAGCAACGGCGTGTTGTTCGCCATCTCACGCTGCGCAGCCCGCAAATTCCGTTGCGCTGTGAAGGACTTTTTGCGCGGGTCACACGATGGCCACAGCGACTGTTACCACGACACCACACCGAGGCAGGAAGTCGTTGGTGCGGGCGCCATTGAATGGCGACTGGATTCGGCCGCGCGTAGAGTCGCGCCGCTACGCCAATTGCCTCAGCCCCAATGCGAAGCAAACCTCTCTGAAATCTTCCCTTAAGGAGATACGCATGAAGAAGGTCTTGATTGCGGTGGCAGCTATCGCGGCACTGCCAGCCACTGCTCAAGCTCAAGATGTCCAAGCCCCCGGCGTGTACTTCGGCGTCGAAGGCGGCCTGAACTGGATGTTCAACACCACGATCCTCGGCCAGAACGTCTCACCGCAAACGGGATGGGCCCTCGGTGGCAAGATCGGTTACGACTTCATCGGTCCGCGCGTCGAGGTCGAAGGTCTTTACCGCGAGAACACGAACGGCAACTTCTTCGGCAACCGCGCCATCACCGGCAGGATCAGCCAGACATCGATCATGGCCAACTTCCTGTACGACTTCAACGCGACGGGCGCGTTCGTGCCTTACATCGGCGCGGGTGCAGGTGTCGGCCTCGTCGACTCTGACTACCAGATGAACAGCACGGTGTTCGCCTATCAGGGCATCCTCGGCGTCGGCTACAACTTCAGCCCCAATCTGCGTTTCAACCTCGAAGGTCGCTATTTCGGCACGACCAATCCGACGGTCGCCGGCACTTACTGGAACAACAACAACATCACAGCGCTCGCCGGTGTCCAGATCAAGTTCGGTTCCGCTCCGCCACCGCCGCCCCCGCCGCCGCCATCGGTGGCGCCGCCCTCGTTCATGGTGTTCTTCGATTGGGACCGCTCGAATCTCTCCCAACAGGCGCTGGCCACGATCAAGCAGGCGGCCGACGCCTTCAAGACCAAGGGCAACGCCCGCATCACGGCGACCGGCCACACCGACACGTCGGGCCCGGAAGCCTACAACATGGCGCTGTCGCTGCGTCGTGCCAACGCGGTCAAGGACGCCCTGGTGCGTGAAGGCGTGCCGGCGCAGGCGATCAGCGTGATCGGCCGCGGCGAGCAGGGCCTGCTGGTCCAGACCGGCGACGGCGTGCGCGAGCCGCAGAACCGCCGCGTCGAGATCGTCGTTCAGTAGGCGATCGACATTTCGGAGCAGAAACGGCCGGGCATCGCCCGGCCGTTTTTCTTATTCGGACCGCAGGCGTCCCGCCGCCTCATGATCATGAGCGGGCGGGAAGGTCGCGGTAGACCGCGACCCAGCCCGCGGTCCGAACATGAGAACACGCGCTAACCCGCCAGCTTCACCCATTCCTCTTCCGTGAGCGTCTGCACGCCGAGCTCGGCGGCCTTGCGGGCCTTGGAGCCGGCATTCTCGCCAACCACGACCAGACTGGTCTTCTTCGACACCGAATCGGTGACCTTGGCGCCGAGCTCCTCGGCGCGCGCCTTGGCGGCGTCTCGGGTCATCGACGAGAGTTCGCCGGTGAACACCACGATCTTGTCCTTGAGCTTGGCGTCGGCCGCCACGACCCGTCGCGTCACCGCCTCGACGGTGAGCTGCTTGCGCAGGTCGCGGATCACCTCGACGTTGTGGCCTTCGCTGAAGAAGGCGCACATGGCGTCGGCCGTCGTGACGCCGATCTGCTCGACTTTGCACAGCCGGCCGTAGCTCGGGCCGACCTCGGCGGCGGCCTTCTCCTTCTTCACGTCGTCGGGCTTCTTCTTGCGCTCCTTCGCCGCC
>DATGZZ010000466.1:0-4220 GCA_035296945.1 Reyranella sp. | reverse complement strand
AACCCGCGCGACATCTGCCATTGGCAGTGCGCCGGCATGGGCGTGCACCGTTTCACTTTCGATGGCCGCTACGCCTACATCTCCACGGAGCAAGAGGGCTATATCGGCACCATCGTCATGATCCTCGACCTGAAGGATCCGACGAAGCCGGAAGAGGTCGGCCGCTGGTGGATGGAAGGACAGTGGACCGCCGGCGGCGAAACACCGAGCTGGAAGGCGAAGAACCACCGCTGCCACCATCCGATCCGGCGCGGCGATCGCCTCTATGTCAGCTACTGGTACGGCGGCGGCGTCATCCTCGACATCAGCGACATGACCAAGCCGAAGCTGATCGCCCACCTCGAC
Source organism: Reyranella sp. (assembly GCA_035296945.1). GTDB lineage: Bacteria > Pseudomonadota > Alphaproteobacteria > Reyranellales > Reyranellaceae > Reyranella. The sequence continues at coordinate 3,875 of DATGZZ010000466.1, read as the reverse complement.
TGGAGCCCGCCGTTCGGCTGGCCCACGCACAGCCTGGTTCCGATCGATGTGCCGATCGCCGGCCATCGCTGGATGCTGGTCGCTGACGAGCATGTCCAGCCCCTGGATCCCAAGCTCTCGCCGGAGCTGCCCGCGGCGCTTTGGATGGTGAACATTACCGACGAGACCAAGCCGGTGCCGGTCAGCTGTTTTCAGCTGCCGGAACTGGTCGGAATCGAGACGCCCTTGATGACGGCGTGCCATCAGCCCGTCGAAACCATCGTCGGCAACGAGGTTCCTGCCGCCTGGTTCGCCAATGGGCTCAGGGTGATCGATATCGCCAATCCGCTGTCGATGAAGCAGGCCGCCTGGTGGATGCCGGACGTGCCGGCGGGGGCAGAGCGCGTCTGCAGCAACGACGTCTACGTCGACCATCGAGGCTTGATCTACCTGATCGATCGCATCCGAGGTCTGTCGATCCTCGAGCGCGTGTAAGCGTCAGAAGTCGAGCGGCGCGCTGTCGACGACTTCCTTCATCACGAAGAAGGTACGGGTCTGGCGCACGCCCGGCAGCGCAATCAGCTGCTCGCCGTGGATGCGGTTGAAATCGGCCATGTCGCCGACCCTTATCTTCAGGAAGTAGTCGAAGTCCCCCGCCACCAGGTGGCAGTCGAGCACGAATCTCAGCTTCGCCACCGCCTTCTCGAACTGAGCGAAGCTCTCGGGGGTCGAGCGATCGAGCACCACGCCCACCATGACCAGCGCGCCGCGGTCGACCTTGCGCGGGTCAACCATCGCCCGCACCTCGGCGATCAGGCCTTCCTCGAACAGCCGCTGCGTCCGGCGATGGCAGGTCGCGGCGCTGACGCCAGCCTTTTTGGCCAGCTCGGCATTGCTCAAGCGGCCATTGGCCTGCAGAAGCCGCAGCATCTTGAGGTCGACACGGTCGATGGAAGCCCCCTGGAAGATTCTTCCGAATTTGTAGTCTGAAATGGGACTATTGCCAAACTGTCGGCTGATCGAAGAAATCCAAAGGCAGTAGCGCCTACATCTTCGAGAGCACCTTCAGCAGCGGATTTGCTACCAATCCGGCCATGCTCGAAAATTTCCCGCGCTATCCCCTCACCTTCGGTGCCACCCACATCGAGAAGCTGGAGCGGCTTTCCGCCCATCTCGGCGGCCAAGTCGAGCTCTACGCCAAGCGCGAGGATTGCAACTCCGGTCTCGCATTCGGCGGCAACAAGCTGCGCAAGCTCGAGTACATCATCCCGGACGCGCTCGCCTCCAATGCCGACACGCTGGTCTCGATCGGCGGTGTGCAGTCCAACCACACCCGCATGGTGGCGGCCGTCGCTGCCAAGATCGGCATGAAATGCCGGCTGGTGCAGGAGAGCTGGGTGCCGCACGAGGATGCCGTCTACGACCGCGTCGGCAACATCCTGCTGAGCCGCGTCATGGGCGCCGACGTGCGACTGGTCGACGACGGCTTCGACATCGGCATCCGCCAGAGCTGGCAGGAGGCGATCGACGACGTAAAGGCCAAGGGCGGCAAGCCTTACGCCATTCCGGCCGGCGCCTCGGTGCACAAGTTCGGCGGTCTCGGCTATGTCGCCTTCGCCGAGGAAGTGCGCCAGCAGGAGAAGGACCTGGGCTTTTCCTTCGACTACATCGTGGTCTGCACCGTCACCGGCTCGACCCATGCCGGCATGGTGGTGGGCTTCGCCAAGGATGGCCGCCAGCGCCGCGTCATCGGCATCGACGCCTCGGGCACGCCGGCGCAGACCAAGGCGCAAGTGCTGGAGATCGCTCGCAACACTGCCGAGCTCGTGAATGTCGGCAAGGAGATCGCGGACGAAGACGTCGTCCTGCTCGAGGACTATGCGTATCCCGCCTACGGCGTGCCGTCGGAGGAGACCAAGGAGGCAATCCGCCTCACCGCGCGCCTGGAGGGCATGATCACCGACCCGGTCTACGAGGGTAAATCCATGCAGGGCACCATCGACCTCGTGAAGAAGGGCTTCTTCCCCAAGGGATCGAAGGTGCTCTACGCCCATCTCGGCGGCGCGCCAGCCCTCAATGGCTACGGTTACGCCTTCCGCAACGGTTGACGCGCCGTGGCCGCCCTCCTGCTGTGTGAGCTTCCCGCCGGAAGTCGCGAGGCACGGTCATGGATACTCGGCCAAGTGACGCTCCTCGCTTCCAGAGCAGAAGCGGACCTCAAGTTCGTGGGCAGCGAGCAAGGTCAGCCGGGCGAACCGCCACGCGAGATGATTGCCATCGAAGTTGCAAGCATCGACCTCGCCCGCGCGATTCGCTCGGCATGGGCAAGCGACGGGCGGATGCCCTCCATCGACATGCGGGTGCTGCAGCTCCACGCGGTGCCGCGCGCTGAATTCTCCGCTGCGCTCTTTCCCTGAAGCCTAAGGTTTGACCTGGATTGTTCGACGCCACTCAACCATTGAGGTCGACGCGGCGACGCGCCAGCATCGCTTCATCGATCGCGAGGCCCAGCCCCGCTCCATCCGGGACAACCAGGCAGCCAGCATCGGGTTTCGGTGCGTTGACGAAGGTGTCGGCGCATCTCGACCAGCCGTCGGCGAGCTCTGCCGGCTTGGTCGCGCGCATGTGGGTTGCGAGCACATGCAGATTGGCGGCGTTGCCGATCGCGGGCTGCGTCTGGTGGGGAACGAACTCGACGCCATGGGCGTGGCAGAGGGCGGCGCATTGCATCAGGCCGGTGATGCCGCCCATCTTAACGATGTCCGGCTGAACCATGCGGACGCCGCTGTCGATCAGCGCCGCCACCGACTGCAGGGTGTACGACTGCTCGCCGGCCGACACCGTGATGTCGAGCCTCTGCGCGACCTCGCCCATCGCCTTGGGGTGGTAGTACTCGACGGGCTCCTCGAACCACAGGTAGCCGAGATCTTCCAGCACCCGCCCGACCCTGATCGCGGCGCCGATCGAATAGCGATTGTTGGCGTCGAACGCCAATGGGTAGTCGTCTCCCACCAGCTTGCGCACGGCTTTCGCCTTAGCAATGTCGCCGGCGATGTCGCGATCGATCTCCCCGCGTGCGCCGTCCCAGCGGATCTTTATCGCCGACGGCTGTTCCGCCTTGAATCTCGTCTCAACCGCCTTCACCACGCCATCGACGTCCCGGGCGCCGTTGTTGCCGATCGAGGCATAGAACGGGATGCGCGTGCGCCACGCGCCACCGAGCAACTTGTAGATCGGCTGCCGCAGCGCCTTCCCCTTGAGGTCCCAGAGGGCGATGTCGATCGCGGCAAGCGCTCCCGTCACGATCCCGTCGGGGCCGAGCTTGATCAGCTTGTGCAGCAGGCGATCCAGGACGACGGCATGGTCGAGCGCATCGGCGCCGACCAGCGCCGGCGCCATGTCGCGCGCGATGACGGCAAGCGACGCCACACCGCCCTGCATGGGTGACGCCTCGCCCAGGCCCACCAGCCCGTCGGCATGAACGGCGACGACGGCGGTCGCCGAGCCGAAATTGGCCTCGACCGGGCGGGAGACGTCGCCCCAGCGCACGAGAAACGTTTCGACCTTGCTGATCTTCATGATGGCCTTCCAAGAGGGTTGGGCTGCGCAAAATGACAGGCGGCGGCATGGCCTGGTGCGACGCCATTGAGGACAGGACGCTCGCGCGCGCAGATGTCCTGGGCGATCGGGCAGCGGGTCCGGAAGCTGCATCCGGACGGGATCGCCGAGGGGCTGGGAACGTCCCCCGGCAGCACGATGCGCTTTTGCAAACGCGAGGGCCGTGCCTCCGGGGCTGCCGAGAGAAGCGCCTGGGTATAGGGATGATGGGGCGCCCGGAAGACCTCGGCCTTCGGACCGATCTCGACGATGCGCCCGAGGTACATCACCGCCACACG
>DATGZZ010000465.1:0-7348 GCA_035296945.1 Reyranella sp. | reverse complement strand
GCGGGGATCGTCGTCCACACCCTGCCGGCGATCTTCTACGTGCTGCTGCGCGAGGAGAAAGAGGGCGCGACGGCCGGGCAGATCACGGCCGCGCTCGACTAAAGCACAATCCGTCCAGTTGGGATCAGCTGGACGGATTGTGCCGCTGGCCGGTGGGGTTGCAGACGGGTTGACCAAGAAGATCGAGGGGCCAGTAGTCAGGCGGCCGCGACCCTCTTTGCTCTATTTCAACAGTGTCGCCAAGCGCCCCTTCAGCATCAGCAGCTCGACAGCCTGCAACGACATGATGCTGATGGCGTCGCGGATTTCGCCCGCCTCGACCATGCGGAAGGCTTCCGTGAGCGGCACGCGGCGCACCGCGAGATCCTCGGTCGGGTCCGGTGCCGCCTCGCCCTGCTCGAGCTGGCAGGCGAGGAAGGCGATGGCGCTTTCGTCGTTCACCGAATTGGAGAGGTCGGACTCGAAAAGCTTGTGCCAGCGCCGCGCGCGCAGCCCTGTCTCCTCCAGCAGCTCGCGCTTGGCCGATTCCAGGAAATCGACATCGAGCGGGCCGCCGCCTGCCGGGATCTCCCAGCTGTAGGTGTCGAGCGCAAAGCGGTACTGGCCCACGAGATAGGTGTGCTGCTGGGCATCGACGGGCACGATGCCGAGTGCGCGGTTCTTGTAGTGGATCGTGCCGTAGATGCCGGGATCGCCGCTCGGCGTGATCACGTCGTGGTGGGTCACCCGGATCCAGCGGTTGTCGTAGGCTTCGCGCGCCGAGACGATGCTCCACGGTCCTCGCTTCTCGGCCACCGCGTCAGTCTCCCGATCCGCCCACGATCTCGCGCGTATGCTCGCCCAACAGCGGTTCGCGGTAGAGCGGCCGCGACGGCTCGTCCCTGAAGCGCACGACGGGGGCGAAATGCTTGCGTCCGTCGTCGGCCACGACGATCGCGCCGCGCTTCAGGAGATTGGGATCAGCGATCGCCTCGGGCAGCGTGTTGACCGGCCCGTAACAGATGTCGAGCGTGTCGAGCCACTTCATCCAGTGCGCCAGTGGCTTTTCACGGAAGGTCGCGGCGAGGAAATCCATCACCGGCTTCTGGTGCGCGCCCGGCCATTCGCAGAGATCGATGAACTCGGGCTTGCCGAGCGCCGTCAGCAGGTTGCGGATGAACTTCATCTCTTGGCCGGCCAGCACGAGCTGGCGGCCGTCCGACGTCTCGTAGACGCGATAGAAAGCTGAGCCGCCGGTCGTGCGCTGGTTCTTGACGTCGGGCTGCGTGCTGTCGGTGAAGGCTGAGCCGACGACGTTGGCGCACGAGGCCATGAGGGCCTCGTGCATGGAGACGTCGATGTAGTCGCCCTTGCCCGTGGTCTGGCGGCGTAGAAGCGCCATCAGCACACCCGAGAGGCCATGCAGGCCGCTCACCAGGTCGGCCACGGGAATGCCGGGGATCGCCGGACGGCCGTCGTCACCCAAGGTGAGCGACAGCACGCCGGTCATGGCCTCGAGCGCAAGATCGTGGGCGGCGCGGCCGGGATAGGCGCCGTCCTGGCCGAACGCCGAGATCGAGCAATAGACGATCCCGGGATTCTTTGCCTTCACCGCCTCGTAGCCGACACCGAAGCGCGCCGCGACGCCAGGCCGGAAAGATTCGACCAGCACGTCGGCGGCGCAGGCGAGCCGCAAAAGATCGGCGCGGCCCTGCTCGCTCTTGAGGTCGAGCACCACGCTCTTCTTGCCGCGACCCATGTTTCGGAAGAACACCGAGGTGCGCTGGTCGGGCGGCCGGATGTGGCGGCCGGGATCGCCGTCGGGCGGCTCGACCTTGATGACCTCCGCGCCATGGTCGGCCAGCGCCGTCGTGAGGTACGGCCCCGGCAGGAACCAGGAGAGATCGACGACCTTCAGTCCTTCGAGCTTCATGTGCGTTTGCCCAGCAGGCTGTCGTTGTCGGCGCCGAGCGGCGAACAGGCGGCCTGGGCCGGCCGCTCGCCGTCGATGCGCAGGGGGTTGGCGATGACGCGCAGGCTACCCTTCACCGGATGCGGCACGGCGGAGACCATGCCGGCATCGCGGGCAAAGGAACTGTCGAGCGCCTGGTCGAGGCGGTAGACGGGTGCGGCTGGCAGGAGGCCGTTGAAGGCGGCCAGCCACTCGGCGGTCGTGCGCGCGCGGAAGGTCGGATCGAGCGCGTCGCTCAGCGCCGCGCGATGGACGGCGCGCGTGTTGGGATCGGCGAAGCGTGCGTCGCCCAAAAGGTCCTCGCGGCCCATCGCCTTGACCAGCGACAGCCAGAATTTCTGGGTCATGCACATGACGAAGATCCAGCCGTCCCTGGTCGGAAAGGTCTGGACCGGCGCCAGCGACAGATGGGCGCTGCGCGGCACGCGCGGCGAGACATCGCCTTCGTTGAGATACCAGACGCCGGGATAGGTGAGCTGGTGCATGGCAACGTCGTACAGGCAGGTCTCGACATCGCAGCCTTCGCCCGTCGTCTTGGCACGCAGCAGACAGGCCAACAGGCCGACGACGCCGGTGATGCCGCTCATGCTGTCGATCAGCGAGACGCCGACGCGCGTCGGTGCGCCCTCGGGATCGCCGGTCAGTTCCATCAGGCCGGCTTCGGCCTGCATCAGGAAATCGTAGCCCGGCCAGTCGGCGCGCTCGCCTGAGCGGCCGTAGGCCGAGATGTGCAGGCAGACGATCGAGGGGTTCAGGTGCTTCAGGCTCGCATAGTCGATGGCGAGCTTAGCAGGCTGCGAACCGCGCAGGTTGTTGACCACGCAGTCGGCGCTTTTCACCAGCTCTTCGAACTGGCGGCGGCCTTCGGCCGACTTGATGTCGAGCGTCACGCTCTTCTTGCCGAGGTTCCAGGCCTGGAAGTATTCGCTGTCGCCCGCGCCCAGCTTGTGCGGGCCGACCTGGCGCGAAGGATCGCCGTCGGGCGCCTCGACCTTGATCACTTCGGCGCCCAGCTCGGCCAGGAACATCGTGCCGTAAGGGCCGGCACCGAACTGCTCCAGCGTCAGGACACGAATACCCGTGAGCGGTTTTGCGCTCATAGCTCGGCGTGCCGCTTGATCCACTGGCGGGCGATGATGATACGCTGCATCTCGTTGGTGCCCTCGCCGATGCAGGTGAGCGGCGCGTCGCGATAGAGCCGTTCGATGTCGTATTCCTTGGAGTAGCCGTAGGCGCCGTGGATGCGCATGCTCTCGATGCTGTTCTCCAGCGCCGCTTCCGAGGAGAAATACTTGGCCATGCCGGCTTCGAGATCGCAGCGGTCGCCGCGGTCAAAGGCCTCGGCGGCATCGAGCGTGAGCAGACGCGCGGCGCGGGCGCGCGTGGCCATCTCGCCAAGCTTGAGCTGGATCGCCTGGTGCTCGCAGATCGGCTTGCCGAAGGTCTTGCGGATCTGGGCGTAGCTGGTGGCGAGCCGCAGCGCGCCCTCGGCGATGCCGACGCCGCGGGCGGCGACATTGATGCGGCCGAGTTCCAGGCCGCCCGCCACCTGGGTGAAGCCGCGGCCCTCGACCTCGCCGATCAGGTGGTCGGCCGGGATGCGATAGTCCTCGAAGATCAGCTCGGCCGAATCGATCGACTTGTAGCCAAGCTTCTCGAGCTTGCGGCCGACGCGGAAGCCCGGGCCCTTGGGGGCGATGAACAGGCTCATGCCCGAGTAGCGCGGCTGCGCTTCGGGATTGGTCTTCACCAGAAGCGCGAAGCAGGAGCCTTCTATGCCGTTGGAGATCCAGGTCTTGGTGCCGTTCAGCACATAGTGATCGCCCTCGCGCCGCGCTGTCAGCCGGATCGCCTGCAGGTCGGTGCCGGCGTCGGGCTCGGTCAGCGCCAGGCCGCCCCGCACCTCGCCCGAGGCCAGCTTGGGCAGCCAGTGGCGGCGCTGCGGCTCGGTGCCGAACTTCTCGATGGCCAGCGCCAGCATGAGATGGGAGTTGAAGATGCCGGTGAGCGCCATCCACACCGAGGAGATCTTCATGACGATCTCGGCATAGGTGCGTGCCGGCAGGCCGAGCCCGCCGTAGTCGGGGCTGACGGTGGCGCCGAACAGGCCGAGCTCCTTCATCTGCTCGACCAGCTCGGCCGGCCAGCGGTCGGCATGGTCGAATTCCTTGACCTTGGGCGCCACCTCGCGCTCGACCCAGCGGTCGATGGTGGCGAAGAGCTGGGCCTCGTCGGCCTTGTCGATGCTGTTCCTTGGCGTGTCCACGGCAATCCTCCCGGCGATCCATCATGCCCGATGGAAGCGGGTGGACAAGGCCGGGAAGCCTCAGGTCGAAATGATCCGCGCCGCAACGCACGCACACCTCACCCTTCGAGACGCGGCCCGCTGGGCCGCCTCAGGGTGAGCCGTTGTTGGCGCAATCGTCGCACGCAAGACGCAGCGGCACGCTCAGCGCGCCAGCAGGCGTCGGATGTTGCGCTCGAGCTCGGCGTGATCGTAGGGCTTGGCGAGCACCGGGCCTTGCTCGCAGAGGTCGCCCGCGTCCTTGGCCGTGCGCGCCGCGCCCGAGGTCAGGATGACCCGCAGCCACGGCCGCTCGCGGCGCACCCACTGCGCCAGGTCGAAGCCGTCCATGCTGCCCGGCATGTTGATGTCGGAGAACACGATGTCGACCTTGACGTCGGCCTGCAGGACACGGATCGCCTCGTCGGCGCCGCTCGCCTCGATCACGTCGTAGCCGCATTCGCGCAGATAGGCCGCCACCATGTTGCGGACCAGCACATCGTCCTCGACGACCAGGATCACCGGAGGCGGCGCCGGAACCGGCTCCCCCATGGTGTTGCGCGCCGCGTTCATCGAGGGAAGAAACGCGGCACGCCGGCTTACGTTCCGCCGTGCGCGCCGCCGCCTCTAGGCGCGGCTGCGGTCGTCATGCATCATCGGGCCGGGAGTGTTACGCGTAAGAGGAACAAGGGTATGAAAAGGCGCCAATTCACCGCCGCTTTGGGCGTACTGCCACTGGCGGGAACTGCGTTCGCGCAAGCCGACGACTGGCCTCAGCGCACGGTCCGCATCGTCTGCCCGTTCACGCCCGGCGGCTCGCAGGACAACATCGCCCGCCGATTGGGCGCCAAGCTGCAGGATCATCTCGGCCAGTCCTTCGTCATCGACAACCGCACCGGCGCGGGCGGCTCGATCGCCGCCGACAACGTCGCCAAGTCGGCCCCCGACGGCTATTCCATGCTGCTGGGCGGCATCGCCAGCCACGCCGTGGCGCCGCACCTCTACGCCAAGCTGCCCTACAACCCCTTCACCGATCTCGAGACGGTGGCGTGGATCGGCACGCAGCCCAACCTCCTGTGCTGCCATCCGAGCTTCCCGCACGACACGATTCCCAAGCTGGTCGCCGCCGCCAAGAAGGAGCCCGGCAAGTACCAGTACGGCTCGTCCGGCGTCGGCACCTCGCCCTCGCTCACCATGGAGCTGGTCAAGCAGAAGACCGGCGTCGATCTCACCTTCATCAGCTATCGCGGCGCCTCGGCGGCGGCGTCCGACGTGCTGGCGGGTCATGTCCCGCTCTGCATCGCCAACATCGATTCGCTGATGGGCCAGGTGAGTGCGGGCAAGCTGAAGCCCATCGCCACGACCGGCGCCAAGCGCTCGGCCGTCGTGCCCGATACACCGACCTTCGCCGAGACCTTCCCCGACCTGGTCGTCACGTCGTGGTCGATCTGGGCGGTGCCGGCGGGCACGCCGGCCAGGATCAAGGACAAGCTGCGGGCCGCCACCGAGAAGGCGCTGCAGGATGCCGACGTGATCGCCAGCATGCGCCAGGGCGGCTTCGATCCCGGCGCCAACATGCCGATTCCCGAGATCGACGCTTTCATCAAGGCCGAGTACCAGCGCTGGGGCCAGGTGACCCGTGCCGCGGGCATCAAGCCGGAATAGGCAGCTCGTCCCCGACCTTCTGGCGCCGGGTCTCGACCTGGTGTTCTGCGGCACGGCGCCCAGCCCTGCCTCGTTCAAGGCGCGCGCCTATTACGCCAATCCCGGCAATGCCTTCTGGCCGACCCTGCATGCGGTCGGGCTGACGCCCGAGCGGCTCATTCCTCAGCGTTATCCCGAGCTTTTGACGCTCGGCATCGGGCTGACGGACCTCAACAAGACCGAGTATGGTTCGGACCACGAGCTGAGCCCCGACGCCATGGATGCCGCCGCCCTGCACGCCAAGCTGCGCCGCTTCCGGCCCGCCGCCGTCGCCTTCACCAGCAAGCACGCGGCCTCGCTGGCGCTTGGCCTCAAATCGCCGGCCTACGGACGGCAGGCCGAGCCGATCGAAGGCGCGGTGGCCTTCGTGCTGGCCTCGCCGTCGGGCCGCGCCCGCTCGTTCTGGACCCTGGCGCCGTGGCGCGAGGCCGCCGCCTTCGTGATGGAGCGCCGGCTGATGCGCGAGCGCGCGGCATGAGGCGCCGCACGCTGATCGGCAGCGCGCTTGCCGCACCGTTGGCGGCGCCCGCCATCGTGCGCGCTCAGGAGACGGCGGCCGGGCTGCGCGACCTCGCGCGGCGCGCCACCATCTATCTCTTCCCGGTTTACGAGATGTACCGCACGCGTTGGCAGGCCACCGTCAACGAGGCCAACCCGCTGCGCCAGCGGCTGAACCGCTTCCGCCACATCGCCCAGCTTGCCGACCATCGCGCCCGGGCAGTGACGACACCCAACAACGACACGTTCTATTCGTCGGCCTGGCTCGACCTCGCCATCGAGCCGATGTTCCTCACCGTGCCGCCGGTGGGCGACCTCTATTACAGCTACGCGTTCATGGACCTGTTCACCAACAACTTCACCTATGTGAGCCACAGGCTGCATGGCGGAGCGCCGCCGACGCACATGATCGTCGGTCCGGCATGGACGGGTGATCCGCCGTCGGAGGTGAAGCTGGTAAGGGCACCCACCAACTCGGTGTGGCTGCTCGGCCGCATCCTGGTCGATGGGCCCGACGAGGTCGACCGCGTGCGCATCCTGCAGGCGCGCGTGCTGCTCGAGACGCCCGACATGCGCAACGAGCGCCGCATCCTCGAGACGCGCGAGCTGATGCGCCAGCGCACCGTGGCGCCAACCGAACCGGTGGCCGACTGGGCCGCGCCCAATCCGACCGATCCCTTCGACCTGTTCGAGGTCACGATGCGCGCCCTGGGCGAGGGCCCGTTGTCGGAGCGCGACCGCGCGGTGTTCGAAGGCTTCGCCGCCCTAAAACTCCGGCCGGGGCGCAAGTTCGACCTGCGCGCCTTCGGCGAGCCCGAGCGGCGCGCCATCCAGGCCGGCATCGAGCAGGGCCGCGCCGAGATCCGCGGCGCGGCCAGCCGCTTCGGCAAGACCGTCGACGGCTGGACCTA
>DATGZZ010000464.1:0-8228 GCA_035296945.1 Reyranella sp. | reverse complement strand
CCATAACAGCCGGCCGGCGGGCCCGTTCGGCAAGGCCCGCGTGCGCGAGGTCGATGGCCAGATGCCGAACCAAACGCTTCCGAACGAAAATGCTAGCGCAACTATCCGAAATGCCCGGAGGGTCTAAAAGGCCCGAAGAGTCGCGGCTTTTGCGGGGTCGAATTCGGATAGGGCGAAACTATCTTAATTCATCTGAATTCCCGGTTCGCCGCCCAGCGGTCCGCAGGCCAACCCGTCATAACCTTTGTGACGAGGTACTAGACCACCCGTTCGGCACGCAGCTTCTCGATGGCGGCGGCCTCGTAGCCCAGTTCCTTCAGGATCTGGTCGGTGTGCTCGCCGAGCTTGGGCGCGCGGCGGCGGATGCTGAGCGGCGTGCGCGACAGCATGACCGGCTCCTGCAGTACCGGCGCGGGCTTGGCCATGCCGGGATAGTCCATGTGGTGGAAGAACTCGGCAGCCTTCACGTGCGGGTCGTCGAGCGCCTGCTGCGGCGTATAAACGGGGCCGGCGGGAATGCGGTTGGCCTCGAGCTCGGCCAGCGCCTCCTTGACGGTCCGCGCGTCGCACCACTTTTGCATGATGGCCGACAGCGCCTCGCCGTTGTCGCCGCGCGCCAGGTCGTCCTTGAAGCGCGGGTCCTTGGCCAGACCGTCGTCACCCATCAGCTTGCACCAGCGCACGAACAGGGGCTGGCCGATGGTCATGGCGTAGATCCAGCCATCCTTGCACTTGTAGCTGTCGGAGGGACCGGCGGTGAAGCCGCGGTTGAGCGTGGCGATGCGGTCGAGCTGCAGGGCGGCCTGCTCGATGAGATGGCTGTTGGTGATGTTGATGGCCGTGCGCAGCAGCGCCGTCTCGACCTTCTGGCCCTTGCCGCTCTTGGCGCGGTCCATCAGCGCGGCCAGCACGCCCACCGTGCTGAGCAGCGCCGAGCTGAAATCGACGAACGGCGCGTTGGCGCGCGTCGGCACCTTGCCGTCGCCCGAGAGGTGCATGGCGCCCGACATGGCCTGGCCGATCGTGTCGAAGCCGACGCGCGTGGCGTAGGGGCCCTCGGAGCCGAAGGTCGAGTTGGTGGCAAGGATGATTCGCGGATTGATCGCCGAGATGGTCTCGTAGTCGATGCCCATGCGCTTGAGGTCTTCGTAGGGCAGGTTGGCGATCACCACGTCGGACACCGCCACCAGCTTCCTCACGATCTCCTGGCCGGCCGGCTTCATGGGATTGAGCGTGAGACCGAGCTTGTTCCGCCCCATCTGCAGGAACATGGCGCCCTCGCCGCCCTCGGCGACCGGCGTCACCCAGCGGTCCTCGCTGCCGTCGAGCTTCTCGATGCGGATGACCTCGGCGCCGAGATCGCCCAGCATCGTGCCGCAGAACGGCCCGGCGATGTAGCGGCCAAAATCGAGAACGCGAATCCCCTCCAGAACACCCGCCATCTGACCGATTCCTCGCTGGTTCTTCAGGCCGCGTCGTCGCGGCTAGGCCGCGTCACCGTGGCCCATGAGCAATAGCGCGGCAACGACGGTGGCGACAAGAATGGCGAGGCCCGCCCAGGTCAGCGCCATATTGCCAAGCGGCATGACTTGGCGGGCGGCGTGCGCGCCGTCATTCAAAGACCGGCGGCAGGCCTACCTTTTCCAGCGCCGTCTTGCGCGCCGCCATCCATGCCTTCACGAAGGCGTCCTTCTCGGCCGGCGGATTGGCCTTGGTGAACCCCGCCCACGCGGCCGCCATCGTGTCCTGTCGCTTGACCAGCATGTCGTTGTGCTTCTGCGCCTCGGCCGTCCACGCGCCGGCTTCCTTGAGGGCCTTCACGGCGCCCTCGTGATAGGGCAACACCCAGTTCAGGATCTGGCGCTTGACCTCCAGGCCGTCCGCTCCGGGAGCGCCGTCCTTGTACTGGGCATAGTCGACGATCATCGACTTGGTGATCGAGTAGACGAGGTCGGGCTTCTCGCCGGCATAGGCAGTGAAGATGGGATAGGGGTACGAGGGCAGTTCCAGCGGATGCGACGGGCTCAGCCCGCCTGCACCGCAGGTCGTCTTGTGGGGGTAGAAGTAGGGGCCGATCTTGAGCAGGCGTGCCCAGCCCGCCTTGTCGGACGCCGGCGTCTGCGGCATCACGACGCCGCGCGGCGAGGTTTCGAGCTCCTTGACCTGGCCGGTGATGGTCGAGGCGACCGCGGCGTCGACCTCGTTGTTGATCATGCCCTACCAGGCCGCGCCGAAGCTCGAGAACTCCACCAGCTTGACGTCCTTCGCCGTGAGGTTGCCGAAGGCCAGGATGGCAAAGGCGTTCTGGTTGAGCGCCGGCGAGCCGACGACCATGGCGATGCGCTTGCTCTTGAGGTCCTTGATCTCCTTCACGCCGGTGTCCTTGGCGACGTTGAGCGTGATGGCGTTGCACGAGGATGCCGACAGCATCAGGCGCAGCGCCTGCGGCCCCCATTCCTTGACGGCGAATTCGTAGACGCCCTCGGAGGCGAAGTAGGCACCGATGCCCATCGCCGAGGCCTGTGCCCGCCCGTTCCGGAGCGGCGCCAGCCGGGCGATGTCGTTGCCTGCCGGCAGGACGCGGAGGTCGCTCTGGTGCTTGTCCTTGAACACCTTGCCGACGGCGACCGTGATGTTGAATCCGGAGGTGCCGGTGTCGTAGGCCGTCATGGTGAGCGTGCTGGGTAGCTTGATCTCCTGGGCCGTGGCCGGCGCAACGAATGCGGCACTTGTCGCCAATGCCATCGTGACGAACGCTGTGCGAAGCATGGTCGCTCCCTCCCGAGGTTTGGATGCAACGCAACACCACACCCGCCGTCGGCGCGCATCGGCGGCAGCCTGCGATCGAATCGGGGGCAGCACGCTCGAAAGCGCGCCCTGATGCCAACTCCCTGACCTCGGCGGCAGTGTTCCCGCCGCTCGCCTTGCCAACGATCATGGCGGCGGCCTGTGGGGGAGTCCAGACGTCAGGCGGGCCGGACGCGGCGCACGAGCAGCACCGCGACGGCGACGGTGGGAATGAGAATGGCGAGCGCCAGCAATTCCATCGTCGTATTGCTGACTTCCAGGATGGGACCGCCCGGCGTGGCCAGCACCAGCCCGCCTATGATCAGCAGCACGCGCAATGGCCATTCGAAGGCGCCGGCGCGACGCAGGTCGCCGACGCCCGCCTGATAGCCCTGGATGCCGCCGCAGATGAAGGCCGTGCCGATCAGCGCCGTCACCATGAGATAGAGCGCCTCGACGTAGGGCACGGGATCGCCCGGGTTCGCGGCCTGCAGAACGAGCGCCGGATTCACGACGAAGAAGAAGGGGATGAAATAGATGATGCTGCCGACCCACATCGATTCCCAGCCGGTCTTCATGGCGGGCGCACCGGCGATGCCTGCCGCGGCGAAGGAGGCGATGGCGACCGGCGGCGTGATCGACGACAGCATGCCCCAGTAGAAGATGAACATGTGCACGGCCATCTTGTTCAGGCCGAGTTTCTCCAGCGCCGGGCCGACCAGGATGGCGAGGAAAATGTAGCAGGCGGTCGTCGTCAGCCCGAGGCCTAGGATCAGGCTGGTGACGGCACACATGGCGAGCAGCATCAGGGCGTTGCTGCCGGCCAGCGACAGGAGATCGTTGGCGAGCGAGGAGATGACGCCGGTCAGCGAGAAGGCGCCGATCAAAAGACCGCAGCCGGCCAGGATGCCGACCAGTTCGACGAAGGTGCGGCCGTTCGCCTCGAGGAAGTTGATGTACTTGGCGAAGCCCCAGCGCTTTTCGCCACCGAGCTCGTTCAGGACGACGAGCAGCAGCATGCCGCCGAGCAACGGCAGCAGGGCCGCATTCATCCAGGCGTCGAAGGCGCCGGGCGCGCCAGCCGGAAGCGCCATGGCCTTGACGTAGCCTTCGCTGCGGAGGGTCATGGCGACGGTGGCGGCGATGGCGACCAGCAGCGCGATGGTGTTGATCGGCTTCCACTTGCCCGGCTGCTCCCACTGGTTCAACACCAGCAGCAGGGCCGTCGCATAGAACGGCGCATGGCTCTCGCGCTTGAAGTAGAGCAACATGACGATCAGCACGACGACCACGAAGGCGTAGTACCAGCCTTCGCGAAAGGTATCCCAGAGGCGCGGCAGCTCGCGGCGCTCGAGGCCCTTCAGGCCGTGGCGCGCGGCATAGGCATCGACCTGCATGAACAGGCCGGCGTAGTAGAGGACCGCCGGAATGATGGCGGCCGTGGCCACTTCGGCGTAGGTCGAGCCGATGAACTGCGCCATCACGAAGGCGGTGGCGCCCATGACCGGCGGCGCCAGCACGGCGCCGGTCGAGGCGCAGGCTTCGATGGCGCCGGCATAGGAGGCGGTGAAGCCGGTCCGCTTCATGGTCGGGATCGTCATCGTGCCGGCGGTCAGCACATTGCTGACGATGCTGCCTGACATCATGCCGAGCAGGCCCGAGGCGAAAATGCCAACCTTTGCCGCGCCACCGCGGAACGTGCCGCACAGCGCGAACGCCAGATTGATGAAGAACTTGCCGGCGCCGGTCATCATCAGGGCGGTGCCGAACACCAGGAAGCCGATCACCACGTCGGCGAAGGCCTGGATCGGGATGCCGAGCAGGCTCTCGGTCGACAGAACGTGATAGGCGACTGTCTGGTCGAGGGTCGACTGGTTGCCCTTGAGGGGGCCGAGCCATGATGCTCCGGCAAACAGGGGATAGACAGTGAAGGGGAACACGCAGAGCATCAGGCTCCACCCGCCGGTGCGGCGCAGCGCCTCGAGCAGCACGATCCACATCACATAGCCTGCCCAGATAATCGGCGCAGGCGGGTCGCCGAACTCCCAGCCGAGCTCGGCGGCCTCGCGAATGTGGATCATGAGATAGAACGACGCGGCCGCGGTGACGGCGAAGAGCACGACGTCGTACCAGGCCATCCGCGTCAGCGATGCCTTCGGGCTTCCCGGAAAGATCAGGAAGGTGAAGGGCAGCATGCAGAGGATGAGGAGATAGAAGTACTCGGTGTTGAGCTGCGTGAAGCCGATGAAGAAGCGCAGCGCGAATTGCTGATTGATGCACAGGAAGATGGTGACGCCCGTCAGGATGACGAGCGCCCAGCGCCACACGCCCGAGAGCGTACGAACGCGCAAGGTTTCGGCTTCGGCCGGTCCCGTCTGGTGCGGGTCGTCGAAGACGACTCGCGGTGCGTGGTCCGTCATTGGATGTGGTCCGTCGCCGGGCTATTCGAAGATCGCGTCCATCCCGGCTTTCTTGAGCGCTTCGGCGCGGGCCTTCATCCAGCCCTCGGTGAAGGCCTTGTCATCCGATGACCCGGTGAGGCCATAGGCTTTCCAGGCGTCGATCATGACCTGCTGGCGCTTGATCAGTCCGTCATTGTGCTTCTGCGCCGCGTCGGTCCACACACCCTTGGCCTTGAATTCGCGGATGGCGCCGTCGTGGTACGGCACGACCCACTGGAAGTTCTGCAGCGACAACGCCATGCCCTCCGCGCCGGGCGCACCGTCCTTGTAGCCGTTGTAGGTGTCGATCATGCCCTTGGTGATGGCGGCGATCGTGTCGGCCGGCCGATCGGCGTAGGTCATGAAGATCGGATAGGCATAGCTTGCCATGGTGATCGGGCTCTGCGGCGACAGCCCGCCCGAGCCGCAGGTTGCCTTCAATGGCACGAAGTAGGGCGCCTTCTTGTGGACCCGCGCCCAGCCCTCCTTGTCCTCGGCCGGCATGGGCGGCCAGATGATGCCACGCGGCGAGCTGTCGGCTTCCTTCGACTGGCCCGAGATCGTCGAGCTCAGCGCGACGTCGACCTCGTTGTTGATGATGCCTTTCCACATCGCGTTGTTGGATGAGAACTGCACGAGGGTGACGTCCTTGTCGGTCAGGCCGGCAAAGGCGATCAGCGCCAGCACGCCCTGGGTCAGCGCTGGCGAGCCGACGACGACGCCGACGCGCTTGCCCTTGATGTCCTTCACTTCCTTCACGCCGGTGTCCTTGGCGACGGCGAGCCCCAGGCCGTTGCAGGCGGTCGAGGCCATCATCAGGCGGGCCGGCTGTGGCCCCCAGCTCTTGGTGCCGAACTCGAAGACGCCCTCCTGGGCGAAATACACGCCGATGCCCATCTGCGAGATGACGGCGCGATTGGCCTTCACGGGCGACAGCCGGCCGGTGTCGTTGCCCGACGGGAGGATGCGGACGTCCGAACCGTACACCTGCTTGAACTGCTGGCCGATGGCGACGGCGATGTTGAAGCCGGAAGAGCCCGTATCGTAGGCCGTCCAGGCCATCTCCTTGGGAACGGCCTGGGCGAACGCAGAGTTGCACGAAAGCAACGCCACGACGGCGCCCGCAACGACGGAGCGTCTGATCATCAATTCCCTCCCTAAGCGCGGCGCCTTATGCGGCGCTCAACGCGAGGGGATGTTGCCAAGCCGGGAAGCCGGCTTCAATCGAAGAAGGTGTTGGGCTTCAGGAAGAAGGCCAGCATCAGGCAGCCTTCGTCGGTCCAGGCGTCGTGACGGCTGCCCTGGCGGCGCCACACATAGTTGCCGGCGCGGCACACACCCATGTGATCGGCGAACGAGCCTTCGAGGACGAAGGTCTGCTCGATTGCAACATGTTCGTGATGCGGAAGGCGCGCGCCCGGCGCCCAGCGCATGAGCACGGTCGACATGCCGGTCGCCGGGTTCTCCATCAGGGTCTTGGCCTCGACGCCGGGGAAGCGCGTCGGCTTCCAGGGGATGGAAGGGACGTCGACGTAGGTCGAATCGGGGATGAAGGTCTCGGCGTTCATGCGTTGGCCCTGTGCTTGGCTGCGGTCAACGTGCCGCCGCGCATCACGTGGCCGGGCAGGGGGCGACCGACGACTTCCTCGGCGAGCCGTGCGACCTCGATCAGGCGATCGATATCGAGCCCGGTCTCCACGCCCATCTCCTCGCACATGAAGGCGAAGTCCTCGGTGCAGATGTTGCCGGCGGCGCCGTCGGTTGCGGCGAACGGACAGCCGCCCAGGCCCGCGATCGAGGCGTCGAACTTGGTGACGCCCATGCGCAGGCCGGCATAGGCCGTGGCCTGGCCGGTGCCGCGGGTGTCGTGCAGGTGCAGCGCGATCTCGAGGTCGGGCCACTTGCTGCGGACGGCGCCGATCAGCCGCTCGACCGAGCGCGGCGTGGCCCAGCCCATGGCGTCGGTGAGCTTGATGCCCTTGAGCTTGAAGCCCGCGAGCTCGGCCTCGTCGAGGGCCAGCTGCACGCGCTGCAGGATCAGCTCGGTCGAGAGCTCGCCTTCGAAGTTGCAGCCGAAGGCGCCGAGGATGATGCCCCATTCGACCGGCATGCCGCGGTCCTTGAAGGTCTTCAGCGACATGCGCTGCTCGACCATGGCGTCGGACACCGACTTGCCGATGTTCTTGCGCGAGAAGGTGTCGGAGGCGGTGACGCGCACGCCACCGTCGACATGCAGTGGCCCGCGCAGGGCGCGCTCGAGGCCCTGCTGGTTCAGCCAAAGGGCACTGTACTCAATGCCGGGCTTCTGGCGGATCTTGGACGCGACTTCCTCGGCGTCGGCCATGGTCGGCACGCGCTTGGGGTTCACGTAGGAGACGCAGGCGATGTGGCTCAGCCCGGTGTCCGCCAGCGCCTCGATGAGACGCACCTTGTCGGCCACCGGGATCATCTTCTTCTCCGACTGGAAGCCCTCGCGAGGGCCTTCCTCAGCGATCAGCACGCGCTTGGGCAAGTCGGACATGGCAGCTCCTTCGGGCGTCAGCCCTCTTCCTGGAAGGCCTCCTGGCGGGCCTTCTTGATGCTGGGCAGGGCCATCAGGATGAGCAGGAGCGCGGTGGTGATCAAGAGGCCGAGGCTGATCGGCCGCTCGAGGAACACCATCGGATCGCCACGCGATAGCAGCATGGCACGCCGGAAGTACTCCTCCATCTGCGGGCCCAGCACCAGTCCCAACAGGAACGGCGCGCCCTCGCAGCCCAGGCGGACGAAGATGTAGCCCAGCACGCCGAACATGGCGACCTGCAGGACATGGAACGTGCTGTTTTGCAGGCTGTAGGCGCCGATGCAGCAGAACAGCAGGATCGCCGGCGCTAGGAAGCGGTAGGGCACGGTGAGCAGCTTCACCCACATGCCGATCATCGGCAGGTTGATGATGACCAGCATCAGGTTGCCGATCCACATCGAGGCGATCATGCCCCAGAAGAGGTCGGGCTTCTTGGT